>CAYSGL010000192.1:0-3654 GCA_964430725.1 uncultured Pseudobdellovibrionaceae bacterium | reverse complement strand
ACCGGATAACATGCGGGCAATTTCTTCGGTTCGCGCCGTTTGATCGGGCAAACGTTCAACCGTGGTTTTGACTTCTTTACCGCCCTTGGCAACAATCCAGTGATGACCGGCGCGCGCGGCCACTTGGGGTGAGTGCGTCACAACCAGAATTTGCCGCTTGGCCGCGAGACGGGCCAGCCGTTCACCCACCGCATCCGCCGTCGCCCCGCCGATACCGCTATCCACTTCATCAAACACCAGTGTGCCCGCCGCGCCGACTTCGGCCAGCACAACCTTGAGCGCCAGCATAAAACGCGCCATTTCCCCGCCGGATGCAATTTTTCCCAGTGGACCGGCAGCGGCGCCCGGATTTGTCGCGACCAAAAACTGTACCCGATCAATCCCGCATTCAGACCAGTCATCTTCGGCCACTGTTTCAAGTTGTGTTTCAAAGCGCGCTTTTTCAAGTTTAAGCGGCGGCAGCTCGGCATTGACCAGCTTGTCCAGCTTCGCAGCCGTTTTTTTACGGACCGTCGATATTTTTTCTGCTGTGGTGATATACGCAGCGCGCGCCGTTTTGACCTCTTTATCCAGTTGGTCGAGCGCATCGTCCTGCGCACCGATCTCATGTAAAAGCGCGGCGATTTCATCGCGTTTAGCCGGTAATTCGTCAATCGTACAAGCGTGCTTACGGGCCTGCGCCTTTAACGCAAACAAACGGTCGTCGATTTCAGTAAGATTATACGCGCTTTCCTCCAGATCAGCGGATAGCTGTTCGATATTGCCAATCACTTCTTTTAACTCAATCTCGATCCGGTCAAGGCCTTCGGTCATCGGCACGCCGTCCGCGCCGATTTTATCGAGCGCGCGCCAGGCTTGATTTAACAGGCTTTCCGCTTCCTGCGCGCTGGTATAGGCGGCCTGCAACTGTTGCAACGTTGTTTCACGGCGCATCAGGCGGTCGCGCAGCGCGCGAAGACTATCCTCTTCATTCTGTTTGGGGGATAGTTCATCCAGATCTTCAAGCGCGGCGCGCAGATACGCTTCTTCCGCCCTGGCTTTTTCTATTTTGAGGCGGGTGAATTCGAGCGTACGCGCCCTTTCCTTCCAATGCATCCAGTCGGTTTTCAGCTTTTGCAGATCGGCAGGCTGTACACCATAAGCATCAAGCAACCCGCGATGCACCCGCGCATTCAAAAGGCCCTGTGTGTCGAATTGACCGTGAATTTCCACAAGACGTTCGCCCACTTCTTTGAGCATGCCGATTGTCACCGGCTGGTCGTTGATGAACGCGCGTGATTTCCCGTCCGTGTTGACGACACGGCGCAAGATTAGCGGCGCTTCCACTTCAATCCCTTCGTGTTTCAGATAAGCCAGCGCCTCATGGTCGTCGGCCAGCTCGAACGTGGCGATCACGCTCGCCTGATCCGCGCCCTTGCGCACCAGTCCGGCATCAGCCCGCGCCCCCAGCGCCAGCCCCAACGAGTCCAATAAAATGGATTTTCCAGCGCCGGTTTCACCGGTCAGCGCGCATAACCCCGCATCGAACATGATCGTCAGTTTATCGATCAGAACGACATTGGCAATTGTCAGGCTGGCGAGCATCTCTCCCGCCCCCTATCAATCCGGTTTCAACAGGGAATCGACCGTACGATCGACAAAAGAGCGATCCTCGAACACCTGTTGCCTGAGCGCGGGATCAAGAATTTTATAGCTGTGCTCGTACCATTTCGAACCGGGATAATTATGCCCCAGAACAGCCGCCACGCGCGTCGCCTCACCCTTCAATCCCAATGTCATATAGGATTCCACCAAGCGGTGAAGCGCCTCGGGCACATGGGTCGTTGTCTGGTAGTCCTTGATCACGGTACGGAAACGGTTCATCGCGGCATTGACCTGTCCGCGATTGAGGTAATAGCGACCAATTTCCATTTCCTTGCCGGCCAGATGGTCCAACGTTAAATCCCGCTTTAACGTGGCATCACGCGCATACTGGCTTTCAGGAAAACGCATGATCAGTGCATCGAGGGATTCAAGCGCCCGTTGCGTCATTTGCTGGTCGCGGGCCACGTCGGAGATTTGCTTATAGTAAGTTAACGCCTTCAGATAATAGGCGTAGTCGATTTCCTCATGCCCGGGATGTAATTCGATAAAGCGATCCAGCGACATGATGGCTTCATCGAAGCGCTGATCTTCATAGGACGCATAGGCAGACATAAGCTGGGCCTTGGTCGCCCATTGTGAATAAGGGTGCTGGCGCTCCACTTCGTTATAGAGGCGGGTCGCTTCGTTATAGTTCTTTTGATCGAACGCCGTTTGTGCGGAATCGAACAATTCCTCAGCCGGGCGTTCGACTGGCGCCTCCTCCGTCTTTGTCGACGAACAGGCGGCCATCCCCAGCGATAAAAGGGCAACAGTGACAATCAGGCTTTTGCGCATGAAACAGAGAATAGCGGGTTCAGCCGCCCAAGAAAAGGGAATTTCGGCGCTTAAGCCACTGCTTTTTCGGCCAATTTCTTTGGATAAGCGCCTTTTTCGGCCTCTTCCAGATCGACATAGAGATCAACGATCTCATAAGCGCTGTCATCGGCCAGCAATGCGGCCACAAGCTTTGCATTCAGATCATGGCCGGGGCGAACAGCGTCATAGCGGCCAATAATAAGCCCGCCAGCAAGGTATAGATCGCCAATGGCATCCAGCAACTTGTGACGAATAAATTCATCGGTGCAACGCAGGCCGTCTTCATTCATTACGCCGATATCATCGACAACAATGGCATTATGCAACGAGCCGCCGAGCGCAAGCTCCGCCTTGCGCATGGCTTCGACATCTTCGGCCATGCAAAATGTGCGGCAATCGGCCATATCGTGACGGAAATTACCGTTGACCAATTTCATTTCATACGTCTGGACGCCAATCGCCGCATGATCGAATTCGATCGTGCCGGCATAAACAGGCAAGGAGGACGGCGTTAAGGACGCACGTTTTGCCCCGTCGGTCACAACAATATCTTTTTTGATCTTCAGCGCTTTGCGCGGTGCGGCCTGGGCAACGATACCTGCGCGATCAAACCGCTCGGTGAATTCTTTTGCGCTGCCATCCATAATCGGCAGCTCGGGCGCATCGACCTCAACCAGCGCATTATCGATGCCGCATCCGGCAAAGGCCGCCATTACATGCTCGATCGTGCCGACGCTCACGCCATCCTGATTACCGATCACCGTGCACAGGCGCGTATCGACCACATTGGCGTGACGCGCGGGAATAATATTATCCTTGTTCGTGACATCGACCCGTTTGAACACAATGCCATGGCTGGCAGCAGCCGGTTTCACCGTCATCGTCACCGCGCGGCCCGTATGCAGGCCGATACCGTAAAAGGAAACTGGTTGGGAGAGAGTTTTTTGCATCGTGATTACAAAGATAGTACCGCGCCGCACAAGCCTCAAATCACTGATTATTGCGGGATGTTACAAAAGTAACCGTATGAAAATAAACAAAAAAAGGGAGCCGGATGGCTCCCTTTTCGCTGATTGTACCTTGGCCTAGTTTGCCTGACGGCGCAGGAAAGCCGGAATGTCGAGTTCGTCCTCGCTCTGCTGACGGGCAGAGGCAGGCGCATCGATATTCAGGCGGCCTTGCGAAGGCGCATCGGCCAGACGCGGCGTAATGCGC
>CAYSGL010000191.1:0-3656 GCA_964430725.1 uncultured Pseudobdellovibrionaceae bacterium | reverse complement strand
CCATTTTTGAGAAAAAGTGCGAAAAATCAGCGTATTCTAAAGCGTTCCGAACAAACGGTCACCGGCATCGCCCAGGCCAGGCACAATAAAAGCGTTCTGATTCAATTGCTTATCTAGCGATGCCACATAGATCGGCACGTCGGAAAATTGTTGCTGCATCACGGCAACGCCTTCCGGCGCGGCCACCAACGCCATAAAACGCATATGACTGCGCGGCACGCCGTGTTTTTCCAAAAGCTGGAACGCATATTCCGACGAATGGCCCGTTGCCAGCATCGGATCAACGACGATCCATACCTGCCCCTCATACGGCGGCAGTTTTTTCAAATACTCGACAGGACGCTTGGTGTCTTCATCGCGATACAGCCCGATATAGCCAATCGCACTATCAGGCATCAGTTCGATCAACCCTTCGGCCATACCCTGCCCGGCGCGCAGGATGGGAACGATAACGGGGGATTTGCCTTTCAAGGTCGGCGCATCCATGGCCTCCATCGGCGTGTCAATCGGGCGGGATGTCATCTCCAGCCCGCGCGTAATTTCATAGCCGATCAGCAAGGCAATCTCTTTAAGCAAACGGCGAAAATCACGCATCGGCGTATTCTTGTCCCGCATACGCGACAGCTTGTCCTGTACCAGCGGGTGATCGACAATATGAAGATTTTTAAAATCGGGATGGGTTTTCATGGGCTGATCATGCCTTTTCTTCAATTATCCGGCAATGAAATTCAACCACCAAGACACCAAGGGCCTTCCCTTTTGTCCGTCATTGCGAGGAGGCCGAAGGCCGACGCGGCAATCTAAGCAATGTATAGATTACTTCGTCGCTGACGCTCCTCGCAATGACGATTAAGGAATTAAACCCTTAGTGCTCTTGGTGATTTAGTTCCACTAATCCGGCAGATAAACCTTGCGCAGCTCGTCCAGTGTGCCGGATTTGATCGCGGCGCGGACTTCACGCATCAGGCGGTTGATCGTGGCCACGTTATGCTGGCTCAAAATCTGGTGCGCCAGCATTTCACCCGCTTTCAACAAGTGATGGATATAAGCCTTCGAATAATCACGGCTGCACGGGATGTCGAGGCTCGGATCAAGCGGTTCGGGATCATCGCGATACTGCGCGTTCATCAAATTGATACGCTCGTTCGGATGGCCTTTCATCAGCGCCATGCCATGGCGGGCGATGCGTGTCGGCATCACGCAATCGAACGTATCAATCCCGTATTTCACGCCCTCGAACACATCCTTGATGCGGCCGATGCCCAGAAAGTGAACCGGACGGTTTTCGGGAAGGTGCGGACGCGTCCACTCCAGAATGCCGTACATTTCTTCATCCGATCCGCCGAGGCATCCGCCGATACCGATGCCGAAGAACGGGCGCGAGGCGATATACTGCGCACTTTCAATACGCAGTTCTTCATATACGCCGCCCTGCACAACGCCATACAGCGCCTGCTTTCCATCGTGCGTTTGATCGAACGCCGCAAGCGAGCGGTCGCCCCAGCGCTGGCTCATGCGCATCGAATCGGCCGTGTACTCTTTGGTGACTTGATACGCCGTGCATTCATCCATTTGCACGATCAAATCCGCGCCGAGCTTGCGCTGAATATCCATCGAGATTTCAGGATTGAGGCAGAGTTTTTGCCCATCGAGATACGAGCGGAAGAATGCACCATCTTCATTGATTTTAAGCAGGTTTTCCTTGCGGTTGCCTTTATTACGCCCCTTGATTTCATCGGCGCACGACCCGTTCCCCATCGAGAACACTTGAAAACCGCCGCTGTCGGTGAGCATCGGGCCGTTCCAGTTGGTGAACTTGTGCAGGCCGCCCATTTTCTCGATGATCTCCGCGCCGGGCTGGATCATCAAATGGTATGTGTTGGCGAGGATGATATCCGTCTGCGCCTCTTTCATCTGAAAAGGCGAGAGATTTTTGATCGAGGCTTTCGTGCCGCAGAAAATATAATTGGGCGTTTCGATCGTGCCGTGCGGTGTTTTTAACAGGCCTGTGCGCGCGCCCGATTTTTCATCGCGGTGCGTAATCTCGAATCCGTGATGTGGATACTCGACATTCAGGTTGAATTCCTTGGGGACCGTATGAATGCTCGTTTTTTTTCGATACCCCGTTTTTAAATCTTTCATTTCATCATCCCTTATTATTTTTTAAACGCGGGAGCACACAGAGCACACGGAGTTTTTTATTATTTTTCTCTGCGTGCTCCGCGTGCTCTCGCGTTTTACAAATCCTTTATCTCAGCAAAAACGGCGCATCACTGCGCCGCCTTAAATTCTTTTCCCTTACAAAAAACCTTAAGCGGCTTGACCGGCTTTGGCTTCGATTTCACCTTTCAGCGCAGCCAGTTCCGGGTGCAGCTTGGTTTTTGCCGTTCCCATGATGAACGCATCGATACCGCCTTTGTGGTCGAGCGTACGCAGACCGGCTGCCGTCGCGCGGATTTTAATTTTACGCTTCAGCACTTCGGAATAAATCGACGTGTCCTGAATATTGACTTCAAAAGAACGACGGGTGGCGTTCAGCGCGTGGGAACGGTTATTCCCCATCATACGCTTTTTCCCGGTAATCATGCATTCGCGGCTCATGGCTCAAATCCTCAAAAAACTGGCGATTCCAATAAATTCCGGCGGACAATAGCTAAAATAGGCCTAAGAAGTCAATGGAATAATCTCAGCCGGGAGGTTATTTACATATGATCAAGAAGTGGGATTATTCTTGGGAGTTTCCTCACTTCTACAAGCTCTCTGATCACTAGGCTTCATGTCTTTATCCGCCTCACTAAGCTCAGGATACTCAAACTCCATGCCAGCATTTTCTAAAAAGAGCTTTCTCAAAAGGCAACGCACCAGACATGGAGTGTAGCGAGATACGGCAATGCTATAGATGTGATGTATCATTTCTTATGACATAACAACATTGTTGCGACTTTTCAACTTCAAAATATATTGCCCGAAACGACGATTGCGCCGATCAGGGTTGCCAGCCACAACAGACTGGACATAATACCAAGATACAGAGCGCGGTGGATATGGGCCGCGCCAAGCTGTGCCGATGCGCCTTTCGGCCCCACCCAAACGCGATGGATGGCGGTTCCGTCCAGGTCGCGCGTCGCGCCGCCCAGCGTAACATTCATCCCGTATGCCGCCGCCGATACCGACCAGCCGCCTTCATCATACGGCGCCATTCTCATTCCGCCGAGCGCGCGGCTCATTTGCGCCGTCGGTGTAAACAGCGCCGCAAGCGTTACAATCAGGCCGCTGAGCAGGCTCGGCACAAACCCCATCAGTTTTTCCAGCGCAAGGCCGATATTGGCAAAACCGCGCCCATGGCCGTCCTTGCCGAATCGCCACGCATAAGCCGCCAGCCCCGCATACAGATACGCTGCCGGCAGGCCGCCGATCAGGAACCAGAAAACCGGCGCGACCATACCCTTATCGAACAGGCGCACCGCCAGCCCCATGCCGATGCGGGTGATGGTATAATCGTCGTTTTGAAGCAGATCGCTGCGCGAGGTGACCGCAATCGTGCGAAACGCCCCCTTAATGGGATGATCACTGTCCAGCGCCTGTTTCACGTGAAACAAAGCGCGCCATAAAGCGCCGCCTGCCAGAAGCGGGCCAAGCAGTATCGTTTCCAGAAT
>CAYSGL010000190.1:0-3658 GCA_964430725.1 uncultured Pseudobdellovibrionaceae bacterium | reverse complement strand
GGATGACTATGCCAAAAATATCACAATGGAGGGCGTCCATGAATTGGTCCGTAGCATATTTCTTCAGCCCCCGTCCTTAACGGTTTACGGCAATGGTGACACTATTCCCGATTTGGCAACCATTTCCCGTATGCTGAAAGAGGGCGTTTGCATTGAAAAATCACCGGATGAACATCACAGATTTCATTTATAGGGTTGTTTTTAAACGCTGGCATGATTATCTGACGGTATGACTTCTCAAATTACCAAACTCGCCTCCGGCCTTCGGGTTGTCACAGACACGGTTCCTTCGGTGGAATCGGTATCGGTCGGCGTGTGGGTCGATGTCGGAACGCGCAATGAAGATATGGCGCATAATGGCGTGGCGCATATGGTCGAACATATGTTGTTTAACGGCACGCCATCGCGATCGAGCCTGCAAATAGCCGAGGCGATCGAGTCTGTCGGCGGCCAGATCAATGCCTATACGGGACGGGAAACAACCGCCTATTACGTTCATTTGTTAAAAGAAGATACGCGTCTTGCGCTCGATATCCTCTCGGATATGATCCAGCGCGCCACATTTCCGGACCATGAGCTGGAAAAAGAGCGCGGGGTGATCGTTCAGGAAATCGGCATGGCAAACGATACGCCCGATGATATTATCTTCGATTATTATCAGGAAACCGCCTATCCGGATCAAGCGCTGGGCGCGCCGATTCTTGGCCGCAGCGATATTATTGAATCGATGTCAAAAGAAACGATGCAAAGCTATGTGCGCCGTTTTTACACGCCCTCGAACATGGTCGTATCCGCAGCCGGCAATGTCAGCCATGATGAGATGGTACGCATGGCATCCGACCTTTTTTCCGAGATGCCCAATGATCATAAATCGGCATCACAGGCCGCGCGGTATGAAGGCGGCGAAGCCCGCCATGCGAAAGACCTGGAACAGGCGCATATCGTCATGGGATTTCAGGGGATCAGCCGCTTTGATCCTGATTTTTATGCGGCGATGTTGCTGGCGACGGTGCTGGGCGGCGGCATGTCATCGCGTCTGTTTCAGGAAATTCGTGAAAAACGCGGCCTTGTTTATTCTATCTATGGCTCGCACACCAGTTACCACGATGACGGCCAGTTCGAAATTTATGCCGGGACGGGCGGTGAAAAATTACCCGAACTGGTGCCTGTTGTGTGCGATGAATTGATGAAAATGGTGCAAGACCCTGTGCCGGAAGACGAGCTGATGCGGGCGCAGTCACAATTAAGGGCCAGTATTCTTATGAGCCGCGAGTCGATGATGAGCCGGTCGAACAGGCAGGCAAAATATGTTCTTCATTTCGGCGAACCGCCGGAGATCAACCGCCTGATCGAACAAATCTATGCCGTGACGCCGGCCACCTTACAGGCGATGGCCCAGCGTATTTTTTCAGGCAAGCCAACACTGGCCGCGCTGGGGCCGTTATCGCATCTGGAAAAATATGATCACATTGCCGCGCGTCTGGCCGCTTGAGTGGCGCGTTGGTTCCCCGCGCCTGCCGGCCTTCCGGCTTGAAGGCGCGCGACTTTACCTGCAGGCGCCGCAGCGTGATGACTGGCATGATTGGCGTGATGTTCGGATACGCAATGCGGATTATCTGAAGCCGTTCGAACCCGTCTGGCCGGATCACTGCCTGACGCGAGATTTTTTTATCCGTCGCCTGCGCCGCCAGCAAGCGGACTGGCGGTATAATCGCGCGCGTTATTTTCTGATCCGGTTGCAGGAAAGCGGCGTGCTGATCGGCGGGATTAATATGAACAATATCCAGATGGGCGCGGCGCGGCATGCATCGCTGGGTTATTGGCTTGATCACGACCAGCAGGGGCAGGGCTATATGCAAGAGGCGGTGGGCCTTATCCTGCGCTATGGTTTTGATATGTTGGGCTTGATGCGTATTCACGCCGCCTGTGTTCCAGAGAATGCGCGCTCCAAAAATTTATTGCTGCGCGCGGGATTGCGCGAAGAAGGGTTTGCGCCGAACTATCTTCAAATTAACGGCGTGTGGCGCGACCATCATCTGTTTGGCATCACCCGCTACGAAGCGTCCTAGTATTTTATAATTTTAATGTGCCGCGCCCCAGTTTTTGCCGATACCGGTTTCGACGATCAGGGGTACATCGAGTTTGACGACGTTTTCCATGATCTCTTTCACCAGTTTTGCGGTGGCTTCGGCCTCATTTTCGGGTACTTCAAAGATCAGTTCGTCGTGAACCTGCAACAACATACGCGCGTTCAGGTTTGCGGCTTTGAGCGCAGGCGGTATTTTAATCATCGCTTTCTTCATAATATCGGCGGCGGTGCCTTGCAGGGGCGCGTTGATCGCGGCGCGTTCCGCACCGGCGCGCCATGCGCCGTTTTTCGCATTGATGTTGGGCGTGTAGCATTTGCGCCCGAAGAGCGTCTGCACATATTCATGTTTGCGCGCGAAATCTTTCGTCGTTTCCATGAAGTCCTGAATTTCCGAAAAGGCGGTCAGATAACGGTTGATGAATTCACGCGCGCTGGCGGCATCGATGCCAAGTTGCTTGGCCAGCCCCCATCCCGATATGCCGTAGATGATGCCGAAATTGACGGCCTTGGCCTGACGGCGCAGTTCGGGTGTGACGTCGGCCAGCGGCACGTTGAACACGCGGGCGGCGGTCATGGCGTGGATGTCTTTGTTTTCGCGGAAGGCTTGCTTCAAGGCTTTGACATCGGCCATTTCCGCCGCAAGGCGTAATTCGACTTGGGAGTAGTCGGCGGATAACAGAACGTGACCGTCTTCGGCGATAAAGGCCTGACGGATCTTGCGGCCTTCTTCGGTGCGGATCGGAATATTTTGCAAGTTGGGATCGGATGATGCGAGGCGGCCAGTCGAGGTATGGGCGCAGGCAAAGGATGTATGCACGCGGCCTGTCGCGGGATTGATCTGTTCTTGCAGCGCATCGGTATAGGTGCTTTTGAGTTTTGCGAGCTGGCGCCAATCCAGAATTTTTTGCACGATCTCATGGCCCTGTTCGGCGAGGTCTTCGAGCAATCCGGCATCGGTGGACCATTGGCCGGTTTTGGTTTTTGATCCGCCTTGCAGACCCATCTGATCGAACAACACTTCGCCGATTTGTTTGGGCGAGCCGACATTGAATTCCGTCCCGGCCATTTTCTGAATATCGCGTTCCAGTTCGATCAACCGCACGCCGAAATCGGTGCTCATCACTTTGAGGAATTTCGGATCGATTTTAATGCCATCCAGCTCCATTTGCGCAATGACGGGCGAGAGCGGCCGGTCGATGTCCTCATAGACGCCGACCATATGCTCGGCGGCGAGACGCGGTTTGAAGACGCGGTGCAGGCGCAGCGTGACGTCGGCATCTTCGGCGGCGTAATCACGCGCCTTGAGGATATCGACTTTGTCAAATGTGACCATCGATTTTCCCTTACCCGCAATCTCTGCATAGGGAATGGGTGTATGGCCGAGGAATTGCGTCGAAAGATCATCCATGCCGTTCGAATGCAGCGTGCCGTCGAGGGCATAGGAAATCAGCATCGTATCGTCGATGGGCGCAACCGTGACGCCGAGCTTTTTGAAAATCTGCCAGTCATATTTGATGTTCTGCCCGATTTTTAAGACGCCTTCATCTTCGAGCAGCGGTTTGAGCGCGG
>CAYSGL010000189.1:0-3659 GCA_964430725.1 uncultured Pseudobdellovibrionaceae bacterium | reverse complement strand
CCAAAGGTTTGATCGAACCCATCCGGTTGAAACATCGGATCATAGCCAAATCCGCCATCCCCACGCGGCGGCCAGACGGCCTGTCCCTCACATCGTCCCTCAAAGGTTATTTCGCGACCGTCCGGATAAACCAGCGCCAAGACAGCAATGAATGCGGCCCCGCGATCAGCCGTGTCTTCCAACCGATCGTTCACCTTTTCCATCGCCATCTGAAAATTCTTATCCGGCCCGGCCCAGCGTGCGGAATAAACACCCGGATCACCATTCAGCGCATTCACGGCAAACCCACTGTCATCCGCCAATGTCGGCAACCCCGTGGCTGCACACCCCGCCCGCGCCTTTAACAGCGCGTTGCCGGTAAAGGTTGTTTCCGTTTCTTCGGGCTCTGACAAATTAAAGTCCGCCGCGCTTTTAACGTCTTTGACGAGGCCTTTAAGCAAATCGGCGAACTCACGCACTTTACCTTGGTTGTGTGTTGCCAGTAATAAAACATCCATCTCGTCACCCCCGCCCCCGTGCGGGGGTTTGGAATCAAACTAACCGGATGCCCGCCTTCGCGGGCATGACGTCATATAGTTATGCAAGCAAAACAGCCTTTTGAATATCGCTCAAATCCTTGCACCCGTTTTTGGCAAGGTTGAGAAGTTCGAAAAACTGTTCCTCTGTAAACGGGTCTTTCTCTGCCGTACCTTGAATTTCGACAATTCCGCCTTTGCCGGTCATAACAAAGTTCGCATCGGTATCAGCGGTGGAATCTTCGGCATAATCCAGGTCAATAACGCACTGGCCATCATAAACACCGCAGGAAATAGCGGCGACGGAATCGGTCAGCGGCGTTTTGGGCAACGCACCGATTTTGACCAAGTGGGCAAATGCCATCGCCATCGCCACATAACCACCAGTGACAGAGGCCGTCCGCGTTCCGCCGTCGGCCTGAATAACATCGCAATCGATTTTAACCTGTCGCTCGCCCATAGCCTGCATATCCACCACAGCGCGCAAAGCGCGGCCGATCAGACGCTGAATTTCCTGCGTCCGGCCCGATTGCTTTCCCTTGGCGGCCTCGCGATCCATGCGCTGACCTGTCGAACGCGGCAACATGCCATATTCTGCCGTAACCCAGCCTTTGCCTGTGTTCCGCATCCAGCCGGGCACCTTTTCCTCGACGCTCGCAGTACAAAGAACGTGCGTATCGCCGAACTTTACCAGACACGATCCCTCGGCATGTTTGGAGACGTTCGGGGTGATTTCTATCGGGCGCAGCTGGGCGGCGTGGCGGCCTGAGGGTCTGGACATAGAGTTATTTCCTTTCAAAAACCTGTTAATGGGCGGGACTGTAAGCCGTTTGCGCCATTTGTCAATTTGGCGATTTGTTCTTATATTGTCAGGTATGAGCGATTTTAGCTTCTTTACCCAGCTGGACGACCGGGCACGGCGCGTCTTTATCAATATCGTCGAAAGCTATCTTCAGCACGGCGAGCCGGTAGGGTCGCGCTTTCTGTCCAAGGGGTTCGATGTTTCCCCCGCCACCATCCGCAATGTCATGGCCGATCTGGAAGAAATAGGCCTGTTGCAATCACCCCATACATCGGCCGGGCGTATGCCCAGCGAGCTGGGGCTGCGCTATTTCGTCGAAGGGATTCTTGAAGTTGGTGAGTTGGGCAGCAGTGAGCGCGCAGCCTTGGAAGAAGAATATCGCCACGCCGGAGTATCGCCGGATGCCTTTTTCGAGCGCACAGGAAAATTACTATCCGATATTTCCGCCAGCGCCGGCATCGTTGTCGCCCCGAAAGAAGATAAGCCATTACGCCATATTGAATTCCGCTTGCTGAATGAACGGCAGGCGCTTGTCATCCTCGTGACAATGAGCGGGTCCGTCGAGAACCGCTTGATAGACGTGCCCGCCGGCACAACGCCCGACATGCTGGCACAGGCCGGATTGTTTCTTAGTGAAAAACTGCATGGATCGAGCCTCGGACAGATGCGCGACAATCTCAGACAGGAAATAACCGCACGGCGCCATGAGCTGGGTGACCTGACAAGCTCGATTATTGAAAGCGGGCTTGCCATGCAAATGGGCGACGGCACCTTTATCGTCAGAGGTACATCGAATTTACTCAACGAACAAAGCCTGCAAAATCTGGAACGCGTGCGCCTCCTCATGGAACATCTGGAGCGGCGTGAAACAGCGGCGAAATTACTGGGCGAAGCCGAACTTGCGGGCGGAATAAAGATTTTTATCGGCGCGGAAAATCCGGTATTCAGCGAATCCGGCTATTCACTTATATTATCGCCCTATCGTAACAATGACGGTTTTGTTGGTGCGATCGGCGTGATCGGCCCCACGCGCCTGAACTATGCGAAAATCATCCCCAGCGTTAACGCCATGGCGGAAATTTTGAGCCGCCGGATAACGAGTACTGCATCATAACGAGTACTGCATCATAAGGAACCATCATGCGCCTTTTATTGTCTTTTTTATTGTTGCTGACCACGCCCGCCCTGGCGCAAACGATTACACCAACCACGGTCAATGTTACGCTCGCGCCGCATGGCAATAGCGCGGAAAATATCGGATTAAAATTTTCCGTGCCGGATGTCATCGGCGGATGCTGGAGCGTGAGCGATCTTGCCCATGAAACAGGGATGCAAGACCCGTTTTACATGGATGTACGCATTCAATCCTACACGCGCGAACAGAGCGCGTGCGGCGGCGCGAACAAACAACCCGCCGCCCTTGTGCCGATCGAGAGAAAATTACTGGAAGACGGTAAAATCAAAATTTTACGTCTTTCCGTTGGCCCGACAGTGGACCGTTATACTGTCACCTATGATAACGGGCGCATGAGCATTTTACCACAAACGCAGCAGATCTTTAAAACACCGCGTGAACTGGTACATAATTTCGCGCGCAGCGGGGCGAAAACGGGCGATCTTCTGGCTTTCATGGTGCCTGCCGCGCCTGCCGGCGTTGATACCGCGCAGGCAATCGCAGACTTTGCCATGACGTACGGCTTGACTCCTGCGCCGGAAAGCGCCACATCATCATTGCCCACCCGTAACGGGGGCACGCAGATATATTATTATTATGATGCGCGGGGCGCGCTGTCTTCGAAAGTATCCGGCGCGTTCGGACAAATCGGATCAACCAGTATTCCCGCCACGTATGATCTACCCGATGGGCGCGGTCAGGAGTATATCCCCGCCCCCGTCTATGCGAAGAAAGTAAATTAGTTGACAGACGATATGAACCAGACCAACCCTCAACAAGAACCTGAAAACGAATTGCCGTTGGAAGACACGGCCACGCCGCAAGCCGCACCCGATGAAGTGGCAGGCTTAAAGGCCGCGCTCGCCGAAGCGCTCGGACACCGCTTTGTTGAACGTGTCAATCTCGGCTCTGACCATTCTGTCAGCCAGCGCAAAGCCCAGAGCCGCTGGGAGATCGTTGCGATCGATGGCGTCTCGGACGCGCTCGAGCACGTTTCGTGCATTGTCGGAAAGCGCAGGAATGTCGACCGAGACCTTCAGACGACGGGCGCGCTCTTCGGCTTCGTGCTTGCGTTCGGCTTCGCCACGCTGGCGCAGGTAATTTTCGAGGTTGCGGGCCAATGCCGGGGCATTGAGCCGAGCGGTCTCACGATGCTGCTTGTCAGCCC
>CAYSGL010000188.1:0-3680 GCA_964430725.1 uncultured Pseudobdellovibrionaceae bacterium | reverse complement strand
TAATCGCCACCGCAGTGGTCGCCCTTCTGGTTTTTGGTTTTGGAGCCGTGGCCTATAAAAACAACGTCAATAAAAATTCCAATCAAGGAAGCGCGAATATTGCGGCCAATGCAGAGAATAATACGTTAATCCGTCCGCATTCCCCGATCATGGGCCGTGAAAACGCGCCCGTAACCATTGTCGAGTTTTTTGACCCGTCATGTGAGAGTTGCCGCGCTTTCTACCCCGTCGTAAAGCAAATCCTCAACCGATATCCTAATGACGTTCGGCTGGTTCTGCGTTATGCGCCATTCCATCAAGGGTCTGATGAAGCCGTTAGAATTATTGAAGCGGCGCGCCTGCAAAATGTTTTTGTTTCCGTTTTAGAGGCGCTGCTTGAAAAACAACCGCAATGGGCTGTTCATGGCGCACCGAATTTAAACCTTGCCTGGGATATTGCCGCGCAAGCTGGCCTGAATATAGAGAAGGCAAAAAACGATCTTGCCACGCTCAATGTCTCTTCGATTTTAGAGCAGGACATGGCGGATATAAGAGCGAACAACGTCAGGGGAACGCCCACCTTCTTTATTAATGGCACACGGTTACCTTCACTGGGTCAGAAACAGCTTAACGATGCAGTTGATAATCAAATAAAAGGGCGGCTGTTAAATGATTAACTCTGTGGATTTTATAGATCTTGGCAGTTACCTCACTGGAAATTCAGAGAATGCTTACGTTCTTCAGGTTTCCGTAAGCTCTGTTCCTGGAATGAGTATTCAAGAAAATGATTTGCTGGTTGTTGACAGGGACTCTTTCCCAAAAAATGGCGATATTGTTGTCGCTGTTAATCAAACGGAGAAAACTCTCCGGCGATTTGAAAGCGGCCTGGAATACGTCCGGACATCCGATTTGGATTCGAATGCTGAGGGCAACCTTTCCGGAAAACTGGAGATTTGGGGTATTGTAACATTTTTAATCCGCAGCCTAAAAAGCGACTAGCAATTATCCTTAATTATCTCCGTATCCAAGGGCTTGATTGATGCTGGCTAATTTGGATTTGCAATCCGCATGAGCATACCACAGCCGGATTATCCATTTTGATACATCACGCTGTGTGGCGTTATCATCAAGATAATCCGGGGCTGATTCACAGGTGCGTAAAGAAGCCGGGATTTCTGGCTTAATGACTTTGATCTGGGCTTTGGGAAAGCCCGTACAGGCCGTCAATAGCGTCACGCAGAATAGGGGCAACAGGGCCGTCTTTTTCATCACTCGCTCCTTCTATGCGGCCTAAAAGCCGCTCCATGTTTCTGGTTCTTAAAATTTGTCGGTCACGCTCGGCTTCCAAAGCGTCGATCTTTGCCTTTGTATCCGCCTGTAGGACGGCGAGGCCTTCCTGGTATGAAGCCACGCTTGCCTGCGCCGTCTGTAAATCGCGCTTCAAAGTCGTGACGCGGTAATCCTGCCAAGTGAACCAGCCGAGGACGGCGGCCATGGCCAGAAAGCTGCCCACCCACCGCCAATTCTTGAGAATAAAATCGATCATGATTCCCTCTTATTCTCGCAGTTGCCGTTTTTGTGGGCGGCGTACAGGTAAGCCCCGATGGGGCCGCTGGCCAGAATGCCGACATAGGTGAGGATGGCTTGCAGGAGGCTGATATCGGCCCCGGCTATGATCTGATAGCCGACCAGTAAATTCGGCAGCACCAGAAAGGCATAAATTGACACCCAAAAAGCCAAGGCGCGCCGGACTTTCATGGGGTCGTTCTTATCGGGTTTTAGCATGGATTTTCCTTTCATTTTGAGTTGACTTCCCGCGTGTTTCATCGGTTCATGGAGGCAGAAAAGGAGAGTTTCGATGGATAAAGATTTAAAATTTGTGACCTATAAAGGCGCTCGTATTGTCGAGGGCTGGCTGGAAAAGATCGAGGCCGCGCAAAAGCAGACGCATGTATTAATCGGCGGAAAAGAATATGAGCGGATCAAGTTCGGCAGCGAAAACCCGCCATGGAGCGGAGATAATTGCCACGACTGCGCGGTCATAAGAGGCGAGTATCACGTTCCCTCTTGTGATGTGGAAAGATGCCCCGCATGCGGCCATCAAGCGATAGGCTGCGACTGCGATTGGGACAGCGTCCACTAGAATTACCGCCTTAATTCAAAATGCGGCATATCGTGGAAGGTGCTGTCCGCATTATTACCGTCAAAATCCCAATCGCCGCCCCAGCGGATTTCCACATTCTCAATCGCCGCCGCCGCGTACATTAATCCGGCCAGCACCGCAAAACGCTGCTTGTCCTGCCAGACATCGATGCCGTTCACATTATAGGGATAGGGCAGCAGATCGGCAGCCTCGGCCAGACCGTTCCGGTTTGCCAGATGGCGGCTGTCCATGGTTTTTGATGCGCCGTTCTTGACCATAAGCTCCTGCCGCGCATGATCTCGCAGCGTTTCCAGCACGGTAAAATCCATTACCTGAAAACCTAAAGCCCTGCGGACAACACGCGCCATATCGGGATGGAGCGTTTTCAGACGCTCCTCTGATTTTTGCGAGAACCGATAAACCATTATCGCCCCGCAATCTCGTGCAGGAGTCTGATATCCGCACGAATGTCGATAATCTGGGATTTTATGCTGGCGAGGTCTTCGCGCATGTCGGCGACCACGCGGCGGCCCGTCACATCGTTATTGACCTGATGCTCAAGGCTTGTAATGCGCTGCTCGGCGGCGGTGACGCTGCGCGTTACCCAGGCGACCAGTTTTACAAGGGTGGATATAACGGCCACGCTCTGGGCGAGTATGCCCACCAGCAGGCCCCATTCGACAGGGGTCATGGTATTTTCCTTTCAGTTTCGGGGGTGGTTAATAAGTGGAGAGGACGACCCACTGGCCGCCGTCTGAATAGATCGTCATGGCGGCGAAGTGTGACGTTAAAGTCCAGACTTGCGCGTCCGGCCCGCCGGAGGCGCCAGCCATCTGGATTTTCACATGGTTGCCGGACGGGTCGATTTTCTTGATCGTTGCCAGACGGCCAGAGGCCGCCGACGGGTGCGGCAATTCAAAAATAATCTGCCCTGTAAAAGACGAGATCAGATAAACGCGATTGAGCATATCGGACTGGAACGTGCCGGACGGGGCCGCGCTGTTATCGATATAACGGCTGGGACGCGGCATGCGGTTATCGTGGCAGACCCACCATGTCGCGCCGTTCGATACCAGCGTCACCGTGTCGTATTGCTGGAGCAAAACAAGATCGCGGCGGTCGGGGCCGGGGCCGTCTTGCTCCTTGATCGTGATCGGATTGTCACGCAGATCGTTTTTCTTGAGCGTGACCCAGCGTCCGCCAGCAGCCCCGGCGTTCGGAAGCATCACGTTATAGGGAAGGTTGAAGGAGCTGAGGAGGTAGAAGGTATGCTTGAGGTTGATATGTATGTCGCCCACATGATCGATAGGCGGGTCGATAAAAGTCGTGGCTCTTGTCAGCCCTTCGATGTGCATATCGGTGACATACGCATCCTTGAAGTAATTTTTCTTCGGATATCCGGCATCGAACGCCTGGTATTCCCCTTGCAGGGTCGGATCCCAGATAGCCGCGCCGCCCGTTGCTGAAAACAGGCGAATGATGGTGTTATCATAGGATCCGTTATCAATGCGGATGCCGGGGGATAGGCCGAGGCTCTCGGCATAAAAATTGACGATCA
>CAYSGL010000187.1:0-3680 GCA_964430725.1 uncultured Pseudobdellovibrionaceae bacterium | reverse complement strand
ATTGATCTGACAGGGATGGGTATTAGTCTGACCAGTAAAGCCGATGGTGTAGCCTTTGATATGGATCTGGATGGTGTTGCTGACTGGACCGCTTGGGCTGGGGTCGGATCAGGCTTTCTCGTTCTCGACCGGAACGGCGATGGGGTGATCAACGACCGCTCGGAAATGTTCGGCGATACCGATGGCTTTAGCGATGGTTTTGATAACCTTGCGAGTTATGACGTAAACGAGGACCGTGTGATCGACAGCAACGATGAGGTTTGGTCTGAATTGCGCGTCTGGCATGATTTGAATCAAGACGGTATTTCTGATGAAAACGAAATATTGACGCTTGAGCAGATCGGTATCGTGAGCATCAACCTGAATGCAACCTTGCCTGAAAACCTGTATATCGAGGGCAACTGGATATCGCATATCAGCTCGGTCACTATGGCAGATGGCACGGAACGGACTATTGTCGACGCCTGGTTTAATTATGATCGTGGTTATAACGATATCGACGCGGACGGGTCTGAGTCGGTCTACGGGACGGACGGAGCGGACAGCTTCCTGTTTGCGGCGATCGGCGAAGCGGCGACGACGGTGCATGATTTTGATGCAACGCAGGGCGACCGCCTTGATTTATCGTCGGTGCTGCAGGGTCAGGATGATGTCAGCGATGCGATCAATGATTTCGTGTATGCGCGCCAGGATGGAGACGATCTGGTGATATCGGTGGATGTGAGCGGGTCTGGCGATGTATCGAACGCGCATGATATCGCGCGTCTGGACGGGATGGCGGACCTTGATCTGGACAGCCTGTTGCAGAACGGCAACATCGTCGTCTGATTATAGAAACACAAACCAAGGGAACGGCGGCCATTCGGCCGCCGTTTCAATAAGAGGAGCGGGCGGAAAAGCTGCCTAAGATATTGAATTTGTGAAATTGCTTGCGTTCGGTTATCAAAAAGTTCATAACTAGAACGGGCTTTTTAAAGGCTTATCCACAGGCATTAACTATATGGCAAGTGGTTGTAAGCCATTGATAGAATGAACAGACGAAGGGTCTTTACCATGAAAAAAACAGCTTTGAAATTCGGCGTACTGACGGTGTCATGTCTGGCCGTTTCTGCAATGATGCCTGCGCAGGCGCAAGATGCAATCGCCCCCCTTGCGGCAGCCTCTCCGACGCAAATGTCGGCATCAGCACGCCCGACTGAAATGACGCTCGGGCAGGCAATTTC
Organism: uncultured Pseudobdellovibrionaceae bacterium; assembly: GCA_964430725.1. Lineage (GTDB taxonomy): Bacteria > Pseudomonadota > Alphaproteobacteria > Micavibrionales > Micavibrionaceae > CAYSGL01. Next base: position 2,457 of record CAYSGL010000187.1, on the reverse strand, counting down.
TGTCGGTGTGATGACCAATCCGCAATATGGCCGCGTTGCCGCGTCTCGCCGGGCAACGGACGAAGAACTCAATCAAGCACGCGCCTTATATTACCCGTCGGTTGATTTTCGTGGGGACACAGGTGTGGAATATACCGATGATGCTGGTACCCGCAGCCGCAATAATGATGATAGCGAAACATTGTGGCGTTATGAAGCGGGCCTTACGCTGACCCAAATGCTGTTTGATGGCTGGGGAACAAAATACGAAAACGAGCGCCAAAAGCACCGCGTTGAATCAAGTGCGCACCGCGTGCTGGAGACAGCCGAGTTGACAGGTCTGTCGATTGTAGAGTCGTTTCTTGAAGTGATGCGCCAGCGCGAACTGCTTGCCATTACGCAAGAGAACGTTGCCGAGCATATTGCTATCATGGGAATGATCGAAGAGGGGGTGATGGCTGGCCGTTCCACCCAGGCTGACCTTGAGCAGATCAAGGCACGTCTGGCTGCGGCGCGTGCGCAGGAATCGACTGTTCGCCAGAGTCTTCGCATAGCAGAATCTCAGTTTAATCGCGAAGTCGGCAGTGCGCCGAAAGATCTGGTTTTGCCCGGCGTACCGGTCAATGCGTTGTCGGCAGATGTTGAGTCCGAAGTCCAGCAGGCATTGAATGCCAGCCCGACATTGGCGATTTTCTCCTCGGATGAAAATGTTGCCTATAATGAATATAAGGGGACGGGTTCGACGCTTTATCCTCAATTGGATTTGCAGCTCAATGCCCGAACCGGTCGTAACCTTGGTGGTGTCGAAGGTGAACAGGATACATCGGCTTCGGCGTTGGCGGTTGTAAACTGGAATTTGTATCGCGGCGGCGCTGACGTTGCGCGCGTCCGCGAATTCTCCCATCGTTATCAGCAAAGCAAAGAAAACTATGCCGACGCTGCTCGTACGATAGAGGATGATGTACGCCAGACATGGGCGCGCATGGTATCGGCCGGGGAGCGTGCGCGCGAATTCTCAGCACAGGCGGCGGCCAATACCGAAGTTGTCCGTGCGTATAAAGACCAGTTTAGCCTTGATCGCCGGACATTGCTGGATGTGTTGGATGCGCAGAACGAACTGTTCGTTTCCCGTACGAACACGATTAATGCGGAATTTCTGGAAATGTTCTCTGTTTTCCGCCTTTTGGCGCTGAAAGGACAGCTCCTCCCCACGATGGGCGTGGCCTATCCGCGTGAGACGGCTTTGATCAATGCTTCCATGCCGGAGATTGACCGCTAAGTCGCGTTTTTTAAATCAGATATTTATATGTTTCGGGGGTGCCATGGAAAAAGGGTGCCCCCGATGCCGTTTAATGTTAAGCTCTTGCTAAGGTTTATCCTCTATCCTTGTACAGCCCAGACCGCCACCTGCCAAACATAGTGCCATGACCGATTATAACCCAGAGATCGATTCCTCCATTCAGCAAAAGGAACATGAAAAAGAGCCGGATATCTGGCCGCTTGAAGCCGATCGTCTGGCGATCGACGATCCGCTGGTGGATTGTCTGACATTGCTGGCTGGCCATTACGGGCGGCGGACCAGCCGGACGGCCTTGACGACCGGTTTGCCTATTCCCAAGCAGGGGATTACGCCATTTCTATTTTTGCGCGCGGCGGAGAGGGCAGATCTGAATGCCGTGTTGGTCGAGCGCTCTCTTGACGCGCTGGCGATTGCGGCGAATTTGCCGTGTATTCTTGTTTTGGAGAACAAACAGGCCTGTATTCTGTGGGATATCGTCTATCCCCCGAAAGGACAGCCGCGAAAAAAAGCAGGACAAAAAGTTGAAATTCATCCTGAGACGCAGTTTGTCGTCCAATTTCCTGAAACGCAGGCGGAAAAACAAAAAATAAGCTTTAAGCAGCTGCAAAATCTGTATGCCGATTTCGCCTTTTTTATTCGCCCTGTTGCGCGCAGTGATGATCGCGCCGGGCCAGCAACGATCGATCCCGCTCAAAGTTGGTTCTGGTCTGCCCTCTGGTCCAACAGGAAGATTTATGGCGAGACAATATTGGCGGCGATATTGATCAATTTTTTTGCGATCGCATCGTCGCTCTTTACCATGAATGTTTATGACCGTGTGGTACCGAACAATGCTATTGAAACATTATGGGTACTGGCCGTTGGAATAGTCATCGTTTACACGTTTGATTTTTTATTGAAAAATATGCGCGCTTATTTTCTCGATTATGCGGGGAGAAAGGCGGATGTCAAAATTTCGGCGCGGCTGTTCGAACAAATGCTTGGTATGACAATGGCCGCAAGGCCGGCCAGCGCTGGGGTGATGGCATCGCACATGCGTGAATTTGAATCCTTGCGTGATTTTTTTACGTCGGCGACGATGGCGACGATCATTGATCTGCCGTTTATTTTTGTTTTTGTCGCGATTATCTGGGTCATTGGCGGACCGGTTGCTTTTGTTCCTCTTGTTGCGGTTCCTG
>CAYSGL010000186.1:0-3728 GCA_964430725.1 uncultured Pseudobdellovibrionaceae bacterium | reverse complement strand
CCGAATACCGGCGGTATGGGGGCTTATGCCCCTGCGCATATGATGACACCCTCGCTGCATGAGCGTGTGATGAAGACGATTATCGAGCCGACAGTTAACGGCATGGCGGCTGAAGGGCGCCCGTTTAAGGGGGTTTTGTATGCTGGCCTGATGCTGGTGGAAGGCGCGCCGAAGCTGATTGAATATAATGCGCGATTTGGCGATCCTGAGTGCCAGGTCATTATGCCGCTGTTACAATCCGATCTGGTTGATCTGTTGTATGCGTGCGCGACCGGCACGCTTGACCAGTTGCCGGCGCTTGAATGGCGCGATGAGAAGGCGCTTTGTGTTGTTATGGCTGCCAATGGCTATCCGGGCCCCTACGCCAAAAATACGGTAATCGAGGCGCTGCCTGATAACACGGACGATGCCATGATTTTCCATGCCGGAACCGCCATGGGCGAGGGCGGCAATGTGATCAGCATTGGCGGACGTGTCCTGAATGTCGTGGCGGTGGCCCCGTCGATTAAAGGGGCGCAGGAAAAAGCGTATGTGACGGTTGATGCCATTCGCTGGCCGGACGGATTTTGCCGCCGCGATATCGGCTGGCGCGCCGTGTCCGCTTAGGATTTGGCCTGCTCGCCTTTGTGGATGAACTGGTGGGATACTTTTTCTTCACCTGTCGGCAGAGTGACCAATTGAACCGCAATATGTGCATCAACCAGCCCGCTGGATGCGATGTCGTCCAGCTCGCTGAGCGAGGCGGCGAAACGGTTGGCGGCATCGATCGGTTCCTGCGGCGTTTGCGGACGTTGCAACAGCAAGGAAAATTCCGCTTTGCCCGTCTGACCGATAATATCGCTCTGACGGCGCAGGCGAACCAGATGCTGGGCTAATTTGGATGACAGATAGGCGGCAGATTGCGGCCCGTCTTCGTTCAGAACAGTTTGATAGTTATCGACACCGATGCGCAGCAAGCTGGCCGGCTCGCCGTACCGGTCTGCCCGGTCGATCGCTGAGAGGAACAGCTGGTTAAAGGCCGATTTCGCAATCACGCCACCTGCGCTGGGGAAATCCTCGCCAATATCGCCCATCCAGTGAACAAGCTGGCCCAGGCGTTTGGCGTTACCGACAATCCTGTCGAGGGCGACCTGGTCGATCGGTTTTTTGAGGATGTCGTTGACACCGGATCGCATGGCTTCATCCTGCGCGACATCATGGCCTAGCATGGCGATATAGACATAGCCTTCCAGTGAACGCCGCAGGCCGAGAATAAACGGGCGGGCATTGGCCAGCGGTGCGGGGTCGAAAAAGACGATATCCACCGCCTGACCGCTGACCCGCTCAATGGCGGCGTTTTTGACGGATTCCTCGATCACTTCATGCCCGCCTTGTACAAGGCGGGCGCAGATCATTTGCGAAGCGAGACGGTCGCGGTCACTGACGAGTATGCGCATAGCGATAATAAAGCCCTTGATATTGCTGGGGAATTGCCCCTGTCCCATTGTGACCCGAGAAAGGTTAAAAATAAACAAAAAGATGTGACGGATGGCCCATGTCAGGGTTTGACAGGGGGCAGGCTTTGGGCTATTCATCTTTCCGGTTTACCGAACACTATCCCTGTACCTGTGCCCAGGTGGCGGAATTGGTAGACGCGCTAGCTTCAGGTGCTAGTGATCGCAAGGTCGTGGGGGTTCGAGTCCCTTCCTGGGCACCATTCACAAAAAAAACGATATCGGAGGGACGGTAACCGTAGCCTCAAAGAGGCCCACCCCCACATTTTTAAAGAGGTTCATCCCCGCGCAGGCGCGGGATGAACGGGTTCGAGTCCCTTCCTGGGCACCATTCACAAAAAGAACGATACCGGAGGGACGGTAACCGCAGGCGCAAAGAGGCCCACCCCCACATTTAGATGTTCATCCCGTCAAACAGCCTAGAAAATGCTTCTTTTTGGCCTATCGGCGGTCTATAAAACAGGCATGACCATTCATCTGCATAAAAACGACCTGCCAAAAGGTCTTGATTTTGGAAAATCAATCGCCGTGGACTCCGAAACAATGGGGCTTAACCCGAACCGCGACAGGCTGTGCGTCATACAGTTGTCGAGCGGGGACGGTACCGCGCATCTGGTTCAGTTTGACGGCAAGGATTACAGCGCGCCAAACCTGAAAAAGCTGCTCTCGAACGAGAAAGTCGAAAAAATATTCCATTTTGCGCGCTTCGACCTTGCCATCATCCAGTCATATCTGGGGGTGACCTGCACACCGGTTTATTGCACCAAAACCGCGTCCAAACTGTGCCGGACATTCACGGACCGCCACGGCCTGAAAGATTTGTGCAAGGATTTATTGGGCGTCGAGTTGAGCAAGGTGCAGCAAACCAGTGATTGGGGAGCGGCAAAGCTGACCAGCGAACAACAGGCATATGCGGCGAGCGATGTGCTGTATCTGCATCAGTTGAAAGACAGGCTGGAAGAGATATTGCAGCGCGAAGGCCGGGCCGAATTGTGCAAGGCCGTATGCAACTTTCTGCCTGTCCGGGCTTTCCTTGATCTGGAGGGGTGGAATGATGTCGATATCTTCGCCCATTAAACAGGATCATATGATGGACCGCACACAAAACGATATTGAGGCCGCGCGCCGGGTTATCCGTACCGAGAAAGAGGGGCTGGCGGCGCTCGAAGCGGCGATCGACGAGAAATTTACCCGCGCGGTCGCCCTGATCGACGATATGCGCAAAACGCGCGGTAATCGCCTGATTGTCGCGGGCATCGGCAAAAGCGGCCATGTCGCGAAAAAGCTGGTGGCGACGCTGGCCTCGACCGGCACACCTTCGCATTTCGTGCATCCGGGCGAGGCCAGCCATGGCGATCTTGGCATGGTTATGGAAGGCGATGTGGTTCTGATGCTGTCCAATTCAGGAGAAAATCCGGAGCTATCGGATTTGATTCATTATACGCGCCGCTTTGACATTCCGCTTGTCGCAATGACCAGTAACAATGACAGCGCGCTGGCCAAGCATGCGGATATCGTACTCTTGTTGCCGAAAATGCCGGAAGCCTGCCCGAACGGTATGGCGCCGACGACCTCGACGACGATGATGATGGCGCTGGGTGACGCGCTGGCAGTGGCGCTGTTGGAGCGGATTGGATTGACGCGCGAACAATTCGGCGTTTTTCATCCCGGCGGCAAACTGGGACAGAAGTTGATTACCGTCTCTGAAATCATGCATAAAGGCGATGGCCTGCCTGTTATTAACGACCGCGCGACGATGGATCAGGCTATTCTCGCCTTAAGTGAAAAAAACCTGGGCTGCGTGCTGGTGGTCGATCCGTCGGGCGATTTGCGCGGCATTGTGACCGATGGTGATTTAAAGCGCCATATGGCGCCCGACCTGTTGCAGCGTCCGGTTGCCGATATTATGAGCCAAAGCCCGCGTACCATTTCGGAAACGGCGCTGGCCGTAGAAGCCCTGCATACGATGACCAAGGTACCGGGCCAATATCTGACCAGTCTGATTGCCGTAGACGGACAGGGTAAAATGACGGGATTGATCCGCTTGCAGGATTGTCTGCAGCGCGGCATAGCGTGATTTGGTCATGGGTGATCCGCGCCAGACACTCGATTGGGTCACAAGCGGCGAACGCCGCAAGGCGGGCAGCGGGTATAGCCGTTTCGTGCGCGTCATGCGTTTTGTCTTGCCGCTGATGGCTGTTGTTCTGACGGCGGTTATTATTCTTTGGGATGAAA
>CAYSGL010000185.1:0-3762 GCA_964430725.1 uncultured Pseudobdellovibrionaceae bacterium | reverse complement strand
GCCATTCCCCAAGTCGCTGACATGGCAGCAACCAACCCATCAGCGCCGGAACAACCGCAAGCGCCACAAGCGACCGCCGCCCCTGCCGCGATAGAAACACCGTCCGTTGGCGCAGATTCTCCCACCGCATCCGAGGCGACAATGCCTTCTTCAGCGCCAGCAGCAAATTCTGTCGAAAATGCTGCCGTGCTTCATACGCCAAAAGCCTTCGATCAGGCCCCTCCGCCTGCCGCACTCGCCGCGCAAGTCACGGCAATAGCCACACAAATACCAGCCGCACAAAACACGGCGCTGACGCAAACGGTCATTAAACAAATGGCAACGGCCATCAAAAATGATCAGCCTGTGATCGCCCCGCTCCAACAAAAGGTCGAAGCGGTTATCGCCAAAATGCCCGAAGGTCCGGCGAAACAGGATCTGTCGCGTATTGTGGAAACCGTCACAGCCAAACAGGAAGTGCGCCAGCATTCGCCCGCCCCGACGCCGGCTCCAGCTGCGGCCCCGACTATTGCAAAACTGGCGTTTGCGCAACCGGCCAGTCCTGTTACTCCATCGCCGGTCGACCAGCCGAAAAACGACAATGCGCCATCGGTTGTACCGACGAACAAAGGCCCTGCGCCCATTACGCCAACCAATACAGGACCCGTTCCCGTCCCGCCGACAAGCCCGCAACCTGTTCCGACGGGCGGCGGTCATGGCCCCGATGCGCCCCCTGTTGTGCCGCCCACCACCGGACCTCAGCCTTCTGCCGATCCGCAAAATCCGCCAATTCCTACAAATAAAGGGCCGGACAACGCACCGCCAACACCGCCGGAAGAAATGCGCCGCATTGTGTTGGAAACCAATCCCGGTCATGGTGGCCACGGCCCCGAAGATTTTCGACGCGATCCAGAGCGTGACAGCAAGGTCGTACCGATTGAATTTAAAGATAATTCAGGCGGCGGAGGCGGCCCTCAAAATAATTCACCCGCTTATACAGATGTATCGTTTTCAACACCATGCGGCAGAAAGGGGACATGCCCTTCAGGGTGCAAATGTCCCTTCGATGATGCCGCCTCAACACCGGAAGAAGCCGCCGCACATCGCCAGCAAACCACTCAGGCCATGGACAATGACATGGCGCAATATGAAAGAGCGTTAACACGCTAATGTCGTTTACCGCGAGGGGCGAAGTTGCGTCACAGTCCCATTCGGCTGACGCACACCTTTTGCCGTAACCCAATAAGCGGGCTTATCTGGAGAATACTCGCTATAGACCGCGATCTCGCCCACTGTCACGCCATTTAATCTTCCGGACAAATTATTTTCCACATATTCACGGACCTTCGGCATCGTCGCCAACGTAGCGCCGCCGCAACCCATGCACGAACCGGAGGCGATCAAATCGAGGTTTAGAATATTTTTTTCAAGACGAACATCCATCACCGTCAGATCGCCGCCATCCCCCCGCACGACCGGATAAACGCGGTTCATCGCTGCCGCCACACACGCTTGCGCCATATAGAGATCAGGGTCTGTGCTTACGAGAGCCTCATCAGGCTCGAAATCGCCGCGTTCTTTGCGTTGCCTTTCATCAAATTCGCCCAGCGCAGCTTCGTCGAGCAACAGCTTGCCGCCCTCTACATAGTCGGAAACCGTATTGAAAATCGCATCCAACTGATTCTGCGTATAAGCGAAGCCTCTGCTTTTTACGACAAGACGCGTGCCTTGCTCGCCGTCTTCCAACTCGTAGTTTTCTATTTGAAGACTATGGATACCAAAAGCCTGATTGTGAAGGCGGGGTGTCTCCCGCTTCAAGGCTTGCAAGAGTAGACTAGATTCGCCGCGCTTATCATCTGACGCTTGAAGGAATACATTGTATAATTTTTCCAGAATACGACCATTGATGTAAATGTGATAGGTCACGCCGTTGGCGAGTTCGTCTGTGATAACTTTCATTCTACACATCCTCTAATTAAGAACCATTCTCAATTAGCGGTGTTTTAGGGAAAAGTAAAGGACAAAAAAAGTCCTGTTAACCGGCCCTGGGGGTGTCCTTGCTGATGGCCAGCGGATTGCCGCCCAAAGAACCGACAAGTGCGATAATCTCCTCCATAACCCGGTCCAAAGAGGCTTCGTCCAGCGAACGCGCCACTACGCTCAATCCGGCGGCACCGCCGCGATAAGTGGGGTACGAGCCGATATCCACCTCCGGCCACTTCTCCTGTATACCCGAAAGGCCGGCGGCGATCACGCTCTCTGCCAAATCGCAAGCCACCGTGCCGGACATAACCGGTTTGCCGCCCTGAAGCTCCGCGCGGATGGAATCGAACATGCCCTGCATGATGCGCGGCACACCGGCGAACGTATAGACATTCTCTAGTCTAAATCCCGGCGCACCGCTGACCGGATTGGATACCAGAGCGGCACCCACAGGAATCATCGCCATTTTCGCGCGCGCCGGCGTTACCTCCGTCGGATCGCCGTAATAATCGACCAGCATCTGATAGGCTTGCGTGTTTTTCTCCAGCGCCACACCAAAGGCATTGGCGATGGATTGCGCGGTAATATCGTCATGGGTCGGGCCGATCCCGCCCGTCGTAAACACGTAATCGTAGCGCGCCCGCAACGCATTCACCGCCGCAACGATCTCGGCTTCGATATCCGGGACAACACGCACTTCGGCCAGCGAGATACCGGCCTCGTTCAAAGCCCCCGCCAACCAGGAGGTATTGGTATCCTGAGTCCGGCCCGAGAGGATTTCATTACCGATGACAATCAATGCCGCCTGTGTCGTATGGATCATCGCCTCACCCAAAGTTTGAATTCTCATGGAAATATGCCATATAGGAGTGTAAACACCAAGCTTTGACAACAGGTTAAGACACGCAAATATGAACGACTTTAGCACCCGTGTAACCAAAGACGGCATTGAGCTGCACGACGATCCCAAGGACTTCGAAGGGATGCGCGCAGCCGGGCGCCTTGCTGCGGCGACACTGGATATGATCACCGAACATGTCGTGCCGGGCGTGAGCACCGAGGTGCTCGACGATCTGTGCAACAAATTCATCACCAAAAACGGCGCCATTCCCGCCCCGCTGGGATATAAAAGCGCAGGCGGCGTTCCCTATCCCAAGTCAACGTGCATATCGCTGAATCATGTCGTGTGCCACGGCATTCCCTCGGCAGATAAAATTCTTAAAGAAGGCGATATCCTGAATATCGATGTGACGGTGATTTTGAACGGCTGGCATGGAGATACATCGCGCATGTTCGTCGTCGGCGATAAAGTCCCTGTCAAAGCCCGCCGCCTTGTCGATGTGACCTATGACTGCATGATGGCCGGCATCGAAGCCGTACGCCCCGGCGCAACTCTCGGCGATGTCGGCCACGCCATTCAATCCATGGCCGAGCGCAATCACTTCTCGGTCGTGCAGGATTTCTGCGGTCACGGTCTGGGCCGCGTGTTCCACTCCCCGCCCTCGGTCGTGCATTTTGGCCGCCCCGGTACCGGCGTCGTGCTGGAGCCCGGCATGTTCTTCACGATTGAACCGATGATCAACGCGGGCAAATACCACACGACCATCCTGCCCGATGGCTGGACGGCAGTGACCAAAGACCGCTCGCTCTCCGCCCAGTTCGAGCATTCGATTGCCGTGACCGAAAACGGGTTTGAAATCTTCACCCTCTCGCCCGCCGGTTTTACCAAGCCGCCTTATCAATAAACCTTTCCACGGTGTCATTCCCCGCGCAGGCGGGGAATCCAGTGGGTGTTGCTCT
>CAYSGL010000184.1:0-3764 GCA_964430725.1 uncultured Pseudobdellovibrionaceae bacterium | reverse complement strand
GAAGCCAGCGGACAGAGCGAATCACAAGCAAGCGATTCGTCTTATCCACAACTACTGCGATAAAAACATCTGTTCGCGTTTTTATGAATAAGAAAATTCTTATTTTGTTACATTGGCTTGCAAATAGTCTTTCAAGTCCTTTTTTATCTCACCGGCCAGAAAATACAAGCCGATGACATTCGGGATGGCCATCGAGAAAAGCAAAGCATCTGAAAATGCGACGATATTATCCATCGCCGCCGCCGCGCCGACGATAACAAACAGGCAGAAGAATATCTTATAGATCAGACCAACAGCGCGCCCCTCGCCAAAGAGGTAGTTGACCCCCTTCAGGCCAAAATAAGACCAGCCGATGAGTGTTGAATAGGCAAACAGGATAACGACAATGGCCAATACATACGGGAACCACGGGATGCCCGCCTCGAACGCGCGCGATGTCAAGGCAACCCCCTCCATACCAACGCCGCCTTCATAAACGCCGGTAATGACAATCACCAGCGCCGTGACCATGCAGATAACAACCGTATCGATGAACGGGCCCAACATGGCGACGAATCCCTGCCCGATATGGGTTTTCGTCTGCGCCGCCGCATGGACAATGGCGGCAGAACCGATCCCGGCCTCATTCGAGAAAGCGGCACGTTGCACACCCATCAGCAAAGCGCCCAGAAGAGCGCCGAATCCTGCCTCCGGTGCCAACGCTGTTTTCAGGATCGTCTCCAGCGCCCCCGGAATATTGTCATAGTGCAGACCGATAACCACCAGTCCAGCCATCAAGTACAATAGCCCCATAACCGGAACGATTGTCGATGCGACGCGGGCGATCGATTTGATCCCGCCAATAATTACCACACCAACCAAACAGGACAAAATGGCCCCGAACAGCCATCCTTTGTCCGCCCACCAGCCCTCAGCGCCGCCGGAAATATTCACGACTTGCTGGAAAGACTGGTTCGCCTGGAACATATTGCCGCCACCGATGGCCCCGCCAATTACGCAGATACTGAACAGAACGGCGAGGCATTTGCCGGTCTTCACCCACCCCCGGCGCGCAAAGCCATCGCGCAAATAATACATCGGGCCTCCTGATACGCTTTGCGGATCGTCAGGATCGTCATGGTGGCGGTATTTCATCCCCAGCGCGGATTCGGCAAATTTGGACGCCATCCCGAAAAATCCCATCACCATCATCCAGAACGCTGCCCCCGGTCCGCCAACGGAAATCGCCACGGCAACACCGGCAATATTGCCCAGCCCGACAGTGGCAGACAAAGATGTCATCAAGGCCTGAAATGAGGATATCTGGCCGCCGCCATGCGTATCATCGTATTTACCGCGCACAATATCGACGGCATGCCCGAAATAGCGGAAATTGATAAACCCAAGATAAACAGTAAAGAACAGGGCGACAGCCGCCAGCCAGACGACAATCAGCTTGATATCGTGGCCCATAAAGGGCACAGCGTAAAAAATAACGCTTTCGACGGCCTTTGATACCGGCGCGAACGCCGTGTCAATCATCCGGTCTATCGGCATAAATCCCCCTTTATAAAGAAGGAAGCCTAACGCCGGAGGGCTCTTTTGTCACGCCGGCGCGGAGGGTTATTCACACAACGGTTCGGAGGTTGCTATTGTGCGGTAGGTACTTGCCGCCCACTCCTTTAACTCGCGCGTCGTCATTTTTGCCACTTGCGGCAGGCGCGGGGCAAAGGTGGTGCAGAAAATATCGGGCCGCATTTTGGCGGCGTCAACGGCAACCTTATTGGCGAAGATCGTCCGCAAATCATTCAGGCGGCTTTCGGGATTTTTAATGCCTATCTTGCCATAATGATTGATCAGCGTTTGCTCGTAACCGGCGATCAACGGTCCATGCTTGGCCGAGATTTCGCGGTATTGCAGATAGAAATTCTTCCAACCCGGCGGGGTCATGTGCTGACAGTTCAGGCCGATCACCATTAACTCGGAATGGATGCGGATGCCCTGTTCGGCCTCTGCCTCGGCATGCGAGAGGCAGCTTTTAATATAACGGGACGCATGGGCAGGGAAAGCCGCCAGCAGGCAGGTCAGTATCAGCAATATCTGTCTCATGGAGGCGAGTCATACCCATTTTTGCGCCCCCTCGTCCAGCGATTTATGCTCGGAATAGTTGATTTTCCGCCCCACCCATGGCTATAACACCCGCATGAGCGCATCCGCACCAAAGAAACTCTATATCAAGACCTGGGGCTGCCAGATGAATGTGTATGACAGCCGCCGGATGGCCGATATTCTGGCGCCGTTCGGCTATGGCCTTGTTGAGGAGCCGGATGACGCGGACATGGTCATCCTGAATACTTGCCATATTCGCGAAAAAGCCACGGATAAAGTCTTCAGCGATATAGGCCGCCTGAACGACCATAAAAAAGCCAAGGCGGATAAAGGCGAAAAAATGATTCTGGCGGTTGCAGGCTGTGTCGCCCAAGCCGAGGGGGATTTTATTCTGGACCGTGCCAAATCGGTCGATATGGTTTTCGGACCGCAAACATATCACGAATTGCCGGAAATGATGCTGCGCGCAGGCGCAGAACGCATTGTGAATACAGACTTTGCCGTCGAAAGGAAATTCGACTCCCTGCCCGAGGAGCATACCAATCCGGGGATTACCGCTTTTTTAAGCGTGCAGGAAGGGTGTGACAAATTCTGTACCTTCTGCGTCGTGCCCTACACGCGTGGCGCCGAATTTTCGCGTCCCGTGGCGCAAATCATCGATGAAGCACGACGGCTGGCCGATGCAGGTGTGCGCGAAGTGACCCTTCTGGGGCAAAATGTCAATGCTTATCACGGCGATGCGCCGGATGGATCGACATGGAGTCTGGCGCGCCTGATTGAGCAAATCGCGCAGATCGAGGGGATAGAGCGAATCCGTTATATGACCTCGCACCCGCGCGACATGGAACAGGATCTGATCGATGCGCATCGCGACATTCCCCAGTTGATGCCCTACCTCCATTTGCCGGTACAAAGCGGATCGGATGCCGTGTTAAAAGCCATGAACCGCAAGCATACAGCCGCAAGCTATATCGAAATAATCGAGCGCGTCCGCGCCGCCCGCCCCGACATCGCCCTGTCGGGGGACTTTATCGTCGGCTTCCCCGGCGAAACCGATGCGCATTTTGAAGAAACGCTTCAACTGGTGTCTCAAGTAAATTATTCAAGCGCTTATTCTTTCAAATATTCTCCGCGTCCAGGCACGCCAGCCGCCAATATGCAAGGGCTGTTACGTGAAGAGGTGAAATCCGAACGCCTGCAACGCCTGCAGGACTTGCTCTTCAGCCAGCAAAAAGCCTTTAATGACGCGAAAGTCGGGCAGATACTGCCCGTTTTGATCGAGAAAAAAGGCAGCCGCCCGGGGCAACTCATGGGCAAAAGCCCCTATAATCAGTCCGTCTATATTGAGGGCAAAGACCGCCTGATTGGGCAAGTCATTGAAGTTAATATAGAAAATGCGAGCGCGAGCGCCCTGACAGGCTCTGTTAAAACAGTTGAAACCATTGCCGCGTAAGCTTGTTTTATGCGATAATAGTTAATCAACGACGATAAAGGTGAGCTCCATAGCCAAGCAAACAGATACGCCTGTCACACTCGATTTTCACGACAACCGTCTACTCCCCCTTCTTTATGGCGAGCACAACGCCCATCTGGATTATATAGAAGATGCGCTGGGCGTGGATATTATCAGTCGCGGAAATTCACTGACGATCCACGGGCAACGCCGCAATACGCAA
>CAYSGL010000183.1:0-3781 GCA_964430725.1 uncultured Pseudobdellovibrionaceae bacterium | reverse complement strand
GTTAAAAGAATGTTTCTTTTTGTGCGCCATCCCATGAAATTCTGCCGCAAGTGCGCTATATTAAATTGTTCCACACCAACCTATCCGTTGAAAGGAGTTATCCGCATGTCTCATCATGGTTTGCTGGCATCCCAGGCCAATCGTTTGGAAGCATTACGATCCCGCCATGCCGCCCTGTCGCATAGAATTGAAAGTGTGATGCGCCACTCATCCTCAGATGATGAAGAAATCAAGGAATTGAAACGAAAAAAACTATACATCAAAGATGAAATGTCGGAGATCCAAGAAGATCTAAAAGACGTAGCGAGAGCATAGAATTCTATTTGTCCAATGATAAACGGCTTCCGAAACCCGGAAGCCGTTTTTTTATGTATCGTTATTCTTGTGGGAATTAGTTGTTTCCGTTGCCGCCCGAGTTGGAGCCGGACATGAAATTCGAGAAGTCGAAGCCGCCGAACAGCTTGTTCGAGGCTGCATTCTCGTCTTCGGCCTGTTGCAAGGCTTCGGCTTCCTGGGCTTGAGCCGCCAGACGCTCGGCCTTAACCGCTGCCGGATCTTTGCCTTGCGCTTTCAGGCCTTTTTCGGAAGCTTTTTCCAATTCGGCATAGCTGCAAAGTCCCAACTCCATGGGCGTACGGGGGCGAATATTCGCACTGTCCGGGTGACTGCGGTCGCGAATGCTTTGAATGGTCGGCTTAGTTGTTCCAACCAATTTCGTAATTTGCGCATCCGACACTTCGGGGTGATGCTTTAAGATCCAGGCAATGGCGGCGGGTTTGTCACCGCGTTTCGATACAGGCGTATATTTCGGGCCTTTGGCGCGAACTTTTACGCTCGGCAGGGCCGATTTGGAATATTTCATCACATAGGACGGGTCCTTGGCGGCTTTTTCCAGCTCTTCTGCGGTCGTTTCGCCATTCTTCACAGGATCGCGCCCGACAATACCGCGCCCGACTTCGCCGTCTGCAATGGCCTCCACCTGAATGGCATGCATGCCCGTGAACTGCCCAATCTGGTCGAATGTCAGCGTCGTATTATCGATCAGCCACATGGCCGTTGCCATGGGCATGAGAAGGGTAGGGGCTTCGAGTTGTTTGCTCATTTTAGTTTCCTTTATCAAAAATCCATGCAGTTTTGCGCTCGATTTGGCTCCCGATTCCAAATCAATTCAGACGGTCAATTATGTCTGGGGAATGTTGGCACTTTAGGTGTTTTCTGCTAAAAATGCAAGAAGATGTTATGTGCTGAAATATAAAGGAAAATCCATGTTTGACGATGAAAAACCGGTCAAAAAATCATTGATTTTGAAAGATTTGGCGCCGCTGTCGATTGACGAGCTGGAGGCGTATATCGTTGATTTAGACAAGGAAATCGATCGAACAAGACAGGAAATTTCCAAGAAACAGGCGCATAAAAATGCCGCCGCATCATTCTTCAAGAATTAGACGTGGCATTCAAACGACAGGCGCGTTACAGTGTGCGCTCCGTTGGTATAAGGACGTATAGTAACATGGAAGATATTGAACAAAGATTGAAAGAAACGACTGCCGATTGCATTAAATGCTATGAAGCATGGGGGCAGGATAAACAGAATGAGGATGCGCGCGAGAATCTGGCCGAGGCAATCCACGAGCTGCGTAAGGTTGCATCGCGCCTTGAAATCGATATCGCGCTGAGCGAGCGTGAGCAAATGAGCGGCAAGCCCATTAGTATCCCGTCGCACAGATCGCAGCGTAAAGGCGGCGGTTCAGCAGATATGATGGATATGGATGATGATGATTCATCCGGCAACATGATGCCCGATAGCAATGAGAGTAATGGCGGACAACAGCGTAAACCATCGCGCCGTCCCTCTAATCGGGGAAGGAAGCCCGGCGGCCAGCGCGGGGCGGAATAGTCTTTTATCTCTCAATGCTGATCTTTCAACCGCCGAAGCATTTGCAACGCTCCGGCGGTTTCGCATTGAAGGAAAGCATTTAAGGATTTTTCCTCTCCGAGGGTTACCGGAATTGTAGGGATCTTTTTGGAAAGACTCTTTTCTATGTCGTTTATTTTTATCTTTAGCGCTTGATTTGTAGGATCGAGCGAAAGCAAGAAAGCGGCATTATCACGCGTGTATTCGTGTCCGCAATAAACCAGTGTTTCATCGGGAAGATTTTTAATTTTGTTTAAGCTTTCGTGCATCTGGCCTGCTGTTCCTTCGAATAGCCGCCCGCAGCCCAGTGAAAATAGCGTATCTCCCGAGAATAATAATTTGCTGACCGGACAGTGATAGACAATATGCCCAGCTGTATGGCCCGGCGTTTCCATGACATGACATGGTTCTGATCCAATCGAAAAAACATCCCCTTCCTTCAAAGGAACATCAATGTTTCCTATCCTTTCCTTCTCTTTTTCAGGGGCGTAAATTTTACTGCCATACAGTTTTTTTATGTGCGATGCACCTGCGATATGGTCGGCATGATGATGGGTCAGCAATATCTTGTTCACCGTTAAACTACGTCTCTGTAGAGCGGTGATTACAGGGTCGGCATGCCCCGGATCAATCACAATGACATCATCCCCCTGGTTGAGCAGATAGCAGTAATTATCCTGTAATATCGGGATGATTTCGACGGATATCATTCTGTTTCCTCGTTCGATAAGATGTCGGACAGGCGCACTTGGGCCGTTCCGGGTTTGAGGGGCCTGGGTTGGCTGTCATGCGGCGCCCATCCCAATACAAAAATGATCTCGAACGTCGCCCGTATAAGGCCGTCTGCATCACTGTATAAATCTCTGTATATCTCTTGGGTGCGGGAAAACAGGGTGCGCGGCGTAAAGGATTTTGAGCGCGCAGCCAGCATGTTGTTTTCTCCCATATGCCGCAGGTCGTGCAGAAGTTTGTAAAAATCCCGATATGTCACGGTAATGATGTCAGAGTCGATAACGGGCAGGGCGTAACCGGCGCGTTGCATCAATTCCCCCATTTGCTGTTTGTCTGCAAACGGGGCCACGCGCGGAGACAGGCCGCCGCGTAAATCCATTTCGGCTTGTGTCATCGCATGGCGCAGCTCGTGAAGCGTTTCTCCGCCCATCATCGCGCCGATAAAAAGGCCGTTCGGTTTTAAGGTACGCCGGATTTGTATCAGCATGCCGGGCAGGTCATTTAATGTGTGCAAGTATAAATTTGATGTGATCAGGTCATGTGTGCCGGGTTCTATAGGCAGGACTTCATCGTCACAGACAGTATCGGCATAACGATCGAGGGTATAGGGGGATGTAAAACTCCGCTTAATATCTTTCAAGCGGTCTGCAATATCGCGTGCGGCCCAATCGTGTAGAAAAAAACTATCTTGTTTGGCTGATTTCATAGCGCGCACGCACGACAGGCGGCGCTGTGTTGGGCTGAAAATTTGCGGAATTGTCGTGGACATATCGCCTCTTAGCATATTCCGGCTTATATGGCGAGGTGTGCGATTGTCTTAATCGCGATTGAAAGCGGATAGGCCTTTCAAGCCGATCGGCGCGGATTTTTGTTCGGCGCGGCTAAAGCTGAATTTTGTATCGGGGGACAGGTCGCTGTTCAGGCCGATCCCGCTCTTATAGGCCATCGCCACAACCTTCATAAAGGAATAGTGATTATCCCAATACAGCATTTTATGCAGGTCATATAAAGGCGCATAATTGGTGACGCCGTGTTGACGTCCAATTTTTTCCCAGCCGCTGGCGCCTGCTTTTGTGACGGCAAACGGATAAATGCGTTGCGGCATAACGCCAATGTGCGAGAAAAAGCTTTCTC
>CAYSGL010000182.1:0-3791 GCA_964430725.1 uncultured Pseudobdellovibrionaceae bacterium | reverse complement strand
GGCGAGTTCAAGCTGCGGATCATTGATCTTCAATTCTTCGAGCACCTCGTAACAGCTTTCGCGCATGATTTCGGCGCGCGGATCATAGTTCTTATAGACGCGGTGACCAAAGCCCATCAGACGGAATGGATCGTCCTTGTCTTTTGCTTTGGCGATATATTCAGGGATACGGCTCTTGTCGCCGATTTCGGCGAGCATTTCGAGCACCGCCTGATTTGCGCCGCCGTGAGCGGGACCCCACAGACACGCAATGCCGGCAGCGATACAGGCAAAGGGGTTGGCTTGCGACGAACCGGCCAGGCGCACCGTCGACGTCGAGGCATTTTGTTCGTGGTCGGCGTGAAGAATCAGGATGCGATCCATCGCCTTTGAGAGGACGGGCGATACCTTGTACGGCTCGGCAGGAACGGCAAAGCACTGATAGAGGAAGTTTTCAGGATAGGTCAGGCTATTCTGCGGGTACATGAAGGGTTGTCCCACCGAGTATTTATAGGTCATCGCGGCCAGAGTCGGCATTTTCGCAATCAGGCGATGGGCGGAAATTTCCCGCTGGCGCGGATCGTGAATATCAAGCGAGTCATGATAGAAGGCGGACATGGCCCCGACAACGCCGCACATAACGGCCATGGGGTGGGCGTCGCGACGGAAACCCCGGAAGAAATTGTTCATCTGGTCGTGCACCATTGTGTGCATGGTGATGCTGTGGGTGAAGGTATCGAGTTGATCTTGCGTCGGCAAATCACCTTCGAGCAGAAGGTAGCACACTTCCATAAAGGTACTTTTTTCCGCCAGCTGTTTGATGTCATAGCCGCGATGCATCAGAATCCCTTCATCGCCGTCGATATAGGTAATGCGCGATTTGCATGATCCTGTGGCGGTAAAACTGGGGTCCAGCGTGAAGTGTCCGGAACACGAATGCAGCTTGCGAATATCGATGCAGTGCGGGCCATAGGTCCCTTCGACGATCGGCAGATCGCACTGTTCACCGGTCTGGTTGTTGATGAGGGTAAAGCTTTTGGCAGAAGAGTCGGTCATGGAAAATCCGTGGATTGAGTGAGAGGCAAATCAGATACAAACAATATACTCTCTTTTTGCGAAGCGGCAAATATCTTAGGGATGATCAAGCCAGTTCGCATAATCCGGCGTAACGTCGGCGGGCAGGGCCAGTATACATGGCAATTCATAGGGATGGAGTTTGCGCAAGCGTTCTACCAAGGCATCCTGACGATCCAGCGGCGCCTTGATATAGGCCGCGACTTCCTGTTCCTGTGCGGTTTTTCCCTTCCATGGATACACCGCCAGATGGGGCAGGGAAATATTCGCGCACACCGCCAGCTTTTCCTTGATTAATTTTTCGACGACCGCCACCGCCTCTTCTTGCGTGGCGAAGGTCGTATAGAGCAGGCAGACTGGTTCCATTACAACGCCGCTTTGATTCGGGTCATTGTTTCGTCCCTGCCGATGATGGCCGCGACATGGAACAACGAAGGGGATTTGTCCGTACCGGTCAAGGCGGCGCGCAGGGGCATCATCACCTTACCCAGCTTGCCGTCTTTCTTGTCCTTGGCATAGGCGCGACATGCCTCTTCAATGGCTTCCGGTGTAAAATCGCGCAAGACAGAAAGACTATCGGTCAATTCGCGCAATGTTGCGCGGGCCTCATCATCCAGAATCTTTTGCGCCTTTTCATCGAAAGAAAACGGCGCGTCCTGAAGATAGACTTTTGCTTCACCGGCAAGTTGAACAAGCGTCACGGCCCGCGATTTCAGTTCATCCATGCCGGCATGCAGACGGGTCTTATTGGCATCCGTGACCGGCACGTCGGTGTAATCGGCCAGTAAGTCAATCAGCCGGTCATTATCGGCTTCTTTCATATAATGCGCATTGAGGTGGTTGAGCTTGTCAACATCCCAGCGTGCGGGGCTTTTGACAATGCCGGGCAGGTCAAACCATTCGATGGCCTGCGCGCGCGATATAATTTCATCATCGCCATGCCCCCATCCCAGTCGCAGAAGATAGTTAAACATGGCTTCGGGTAAATATCCCAGTTCGCGATATTCCTCGACGCTGACGGCGCCATGGCGCTTTGACATTTTTGCGCCCTGTTCGTTCAGAATAAGCGGCAAGTGCGCGTAATCGGGCGTAGCCCAGTCCATGGCCTTGATAATCACATTCTGCCGGAAGGTATTATTCAAATGATCATCTCCGCGTATGACATGCGTAACCCCCATATCGTGATCGTCCACGACAACGGCAAGGTGGTAAACCGGCGTACCGTCCGAGCGCAGAATGATCATATCGTCCAGCTGTTCGTTTTTGATGGTGACGTCACCTTGCACATGATCGTGGATGGTAGTCTCTCCATCCAGCGGCGCTTTGATGCGGATGACCGGTTTCACGCCGTCGGGCGGCGTTTGCGTGCTGTCACGCCAGCGGCGGTCATAGAATGTCGGTTTGCCTTCCGCTTTTGCGGTTTCGCGCATTGCTTCTAGCTCTTCGGGCGTGCAGTAACAGTAATAAGCCTTACCAGCTTTTAACAAACTATGCGCGACCTCTGCGTGTCTGTCCCTGCGCGAGAATTGCGAGACGATCTCACCATCCCAATCAAGCCCCAGCCATTTCATCGAATCAATGATGACATCAACGGCGGCTTCCGAATGACGCTCGCGGTCGGTATCCTCGATGCGAAACACCATTTTCCCGCCCGTATGCTTGGCATAGAGCCAGTTAAACAGGGCAGTGCGCGCGTTGCCGACATGCATATAGCCGGTGGGGGACGGGGGAAAGCGGGTAACAACGGTCATTTATTCTCTTTTTCCTTTTACCTCATACAGTTATCGTATCCCCCATGGCACAGGCAAGCGCTTTATCCCCGCACAGAACCGCCAAACCCCGCCAGGAAGGTATGTTTTTACTGCCTGTTATCCTGTTCTCGGCAGGGATTGCGGCTTATTTTGGCCTGCGCTTCGAACCGGCGTGGGGGCCGGTGCTTCTGGCTACGGGGTGCGCCGGTCTGGGTGTGCTGGGATTATGGGGCAGGCGCGATGCGCGGCGCTTTCTTTTTTTGGGATGCGTTGCAGTCTTATGTGTATCCGGCGGTATAACAGCGGCAAAGTTCCGCACGATGATGGCCTACACACCCATGCTGACCAAGGCGACAGGCCCGCGTATTGTGACCGGCACGGTGGAGGCGATTGACCTGATGGGGCAGGGGACCGATGTCCGCCTGTTATTACGCGAAGTTGCAATCGAGAAAGTAGCGCCGGAAGCGACTCCCCGCAAAATCAGGTTGCGGCTGCGCAACGGCGAGGGGATCAGGCCCGGACAGCGTGTCAGCGGCCTGGCCGTCCTGAATCCGCCATCGCCGCCCGTCGCGCCGAATGCGTTTGATTTTCAACGCGCAGCCTATTTTGAAGGGATTGGCGCTGTCGGCTTTTTTTACCGAACACCCGACATTCTTGCACCCGCGCCTGATTTCAGCTTTGCCGACCATATCGAAGATCTGCGCCTGTCTATCGCGGGGCGGATTGCCGAACAGGTTACCGGCCCGTCCGCCGGCGTGATGACAACATTAATGACAGGCCAGCGGCGCGCGACGGGGGAGGACGACATCGCGGCCATGCGCGATTCGGGGCTGGCGCATCTTTTGGCTATATCCGGCTTGCATGTGGGAATGATCGCGGCCTGCCTGTTCTTTTTCTCGCGCTTGATCATGACGGCTTTCCCGCCATTTGCCCTACGCCATCCGATCAAAAAATATGCCGCCCTTATCGCGTTTTGCGGCGCGCTCT
>CAYSGL010000181.1:0-3804 GCA_964430725.1 uncultured Pseudobdellovibrionaceae bacterium | reverse complement strand
AAACCGAATCACCTGCTCCTTGTGCAAAGGGCGGCGATCTGCCGACCACGCCGAATGAATTGCTAGCGCGACTTGATGCGCTGGGCATCACCTATACGCTCCACCATCATCCGGCGGTCTATACGGTTGCCGAGAGCGAGGCGGTGGATGCGGATATTCCCGGCACGCATTGCCGCAATTTCTTTTTACGCGACAAGAAGAAACGAAATTTCCTTGTGAGTTTGCAAAACGCGACTGAAGTCGACATGAAAAAACTTGCGCCCCTCATCGGGGGAAATAACCTGTCTTTCGGCTCGGCGGAGCGTTTGTGGGAGCATCTGGGTGTGCGCCCCGGCTCGGTGTGTCCGTACGCCATTACCAATGACAATAACAACGACGTGATGATGGTGTTGGATGCCTCGATGATGGATCACGCCATCCTGAATTTTCACCCGTTGATTAATACGATGACAATATCGGTAAAACCGGCCGATATTGTTCGCTTTATTGAAAGTACCGGCCATACACCCCATATCATAGATTTAAGCCCGGCCGCGCCGGATAAGGAATAACCTAATGGGTTTTAAAATTAGAGATATTGTTGCCAGGGATATACCACAGCTGGCCCCTATTTTTGCCGATGCCTATAAGCCTGAAAAAACAGGGGAGCACTGGACGGTTGAGGCCGCACAAGAAGTTGTCGAATACTGGTTTAAACGCAGTCCTGATGACTTGAAAATTCTAGCAGAAGGGCAAGATGGTAGGATATTGGGCGCTTTCTTTGTTGATGTAAAACCGTGGTGGGATGGCGCGCGCATGGTGGACGGAGAATTTTTCGTGCATTCTGATGCTCAGGGTGTGGGCGTGGGCAAGGCTTTGATGGCAGAAATATTGAAACGCGCCGAGACCAATCATAAGGCCGTTAACTTTGAAACCATAACCTTCGAGCCGGATAGTGAGCATCCGTTACGCTGGTATTTAAAAATGGGTTTTAAAAAGGAAGAAAGTTTGGTTGTGATCAACGGTAATATAAAAATATTACGAAATAATTTAGGATAAAAACATGCTCTTTGGATTGAACCAGAAACCGCAACAACAACCCGCATCACCCGCGAATGACGGCGCGATAATTTTTGATGCCGGCACCGATGATTTTGAATCGCGCATCATCAAAGCATCGATGGAAAAACCTGTGCTGGTTGATTTTTGGGCGCCGTGGTGCGGTCCTTGCAAGCAACTCATGCCGACTCTCGAAGCCGAGGTCACGGCGGCAGGCGGGGAAGTTCTCCTCGCCAAGGTCAATATCGATGAAAACCCCCAGCTCGCGCAAATGTTGCGCGTGCAATCGGTGCCAACCGTTTATGCATTTTTTCAGGGCCAGCCCGTCACAGCGTTTCAGGGTAACCAGCCCGCAAGCCAGATCAAGGCTTTGATTGCAGAGCTTGTGAAAATGGCGCGCGGAGCCCAGCCTGATGCGATCGATATTCCGGCGGCTCTGAAAGACGCGGCAGACTTACTGGCGCAAGGCGACATTCTGTCCGCGCAACAAAATTATATGCACATCCTCTCGCAGGACGAAAACAATGTCGAAGCCTATACCGGTCTGGTGCGCGTGTTTATTGCGGCAGGGCAGGTGGATCAGGCACAAGGCATGGTAGATAACGCCCCTGATCTCGTTCAAAAATCCCCCCTGTTCGCGGCGGCGAAAACCGCGCTGAAACTGGCGCAACAACCGTCCGGTGATGTACGAAAATTGCATGATGCATGGGACAAGGATCGCACCAATCACCAGACCGCGCTCGATCTGGCCAATGCACAATTTTCTGCCGGACAAAAAGATGCCGCGCTGGACACATTACTGTTTTCGATTAAAACGGATCGCGATTGGAACGATGCGGCGGCCCGCAAATTATTGCTCAAATTTTTCGATGCACTGGGACCCTCCGACCCTCTTTCCGTACAGGGCCGTAAAAGGCTGTCTTCGATCCTTTTCTCATAAAATTTGTGGCCTATATTATAGTGGTATGATGCAAGCACCTTTTCGCCCGACTTATTCCGATTTACCGGACGATCTGCCGATCTTTCCGCTCGAAGGCGTGTTGCTCTTACCGCATGGGCAATTGCCACTCAATATTTTCGAACCGCGCTATCTGTCGATGATCGATTCCGCGCTGGCAACAACGCACCGTTTAATTGGCATGATCCAACCACGTACTGATGGGACGCTATATGATGTTGGGTGTGCCGGCCGGATTACCACGTTCGATGAGACGGTGGACGGGCGCTACCTTGTCTCATTGAATGGGATTATACGCTTCAAGGTCGTGCGGGAACTGGAACAAAAAAATGGGTTTCGCCGTGTCCAGCCCGATTGGACGCAGTATGAGCGGGATATGAATGCCGGGGTCAGGCTTGATCTGGATCGGGAGAAGTTACTGTCCCTGCTCGAAAATTTCTTTGATCAGCATGGGCTAAGTTGTGATTGGAGCGTCGTGAAGGACACGCCGGATGACAGGTTGATGACCTGCTTATCGATGGTCTGTCCGTTTGAGGCGGGGGAAAAACAGGCTTTGCTTGAGGCCGGTTGCTGCGGGGAGAGGGCGCGGCTGTTTATGACCATGCTGGAAATCGCCGCAGCCCGGTGCCCGGAGAAAACCAAGCCGCCGCTTGATACCAAGCATTAACCGCGCTACAACCACACCATGACCCGTGCGATTGACCCAAAATTACTGGAAGTGCTTGTCTGCCCCGTGACCAAGGTGCCGTTAGAGTATAATGCCGAGCGGCAAGAGCTGGTTTCGCGTCAGGCGGGGCTGGCCTATCCCATCCGCGATGGGATTCCCATTATGCTGGCGGATCAGGCGCGTAGGCTGGAAAGCAAATAATCCGCTTTTCCTTCTTAACTTAAGAAAATCTAATATAAAACTTCAAAAAATTTTTCATTTCCTGTGCGATTTTAAGTTTTTGTTAAAGATGCAGGTGTACACCAGTGCCCATCAAACAAAACAAAAAACCAAAGGGTGTGTAACGATGAAAAGCTTCAGCTATAAAACCGTGGCGACGGTGGTCACGGGGCGTTTGTTCGATGATCTGGATCAGGTTAATGAAATGGTGTCCTACATGACGGGGGCGCCGGTTACGCCAATCAATAATGACCGATTGAAACACCAGTGCCGGTCTTATTTTCTGAGTGAATATCCGGCTTTGCGGCGCATGACGTTGGAAAATTGCTCCCCTATTTACTATGAATGCTATGAGGCGGATTTTAACGATATTCTGGGCCGCGAAGTGCCTGTTCCCCCGCACGTGGCGTGTCCGTCGTCGAGGATGTGATCTTTCCCGTTGACAGGAACGGTCAAAATCCGCTTAAACTGGCCGCATGGCAACGTTAAGCGCATATTCTGCCCGCCTAGACCTACTCCTAATGGCCCCCTGACCGGTCATGGGCCGTGAATGCACGGTTACGCTCAGGGGACGACAATTTCAAATAAGATAAATTGTGAAACAGGTTCGCGCCTTGCAGCATTAGGAGATTTTTGTATGAACAGCGACCGTATTATCATTTTCGACACCACTTTGAGAGATGGCGAGCAGTCACCGGGGTGCTCTATGAATCTTGACGAGAAGCTGCGCATGGCGCGTCTTCTTGACGATATGGGTGTCGACGTGATTGAGGCCGGTTTTCCGATTGCCTCGCAAGGTGATTTCGAATCCGTTTATAAAATCGCTGAAGTCCTCAAGAATGCCGTGGTATGCGGTCTGTCGCGCGCGACGAAAAAGGATATTCAGGCGGCGGCTGATGCTCTGGCTCCGGCCCGGCAGAAA
>CAYSGL010000180.1:0-3811 GCA_964430725.1 uncultured Pseudobdellovibrionaceae bacterium | reverse complement strand
CCGATCGATCACCTCATTTACGCGGTCTTCAAGGACGGCGGGGATATCGCGCGCTGCCTTCAGCTCCGCGACCTCGTCGATAATTTCCAGACGTTGCGCCAGCAAATCGATAATCTGGTCATCCAGAGCATCGATACGGCGGCGATAAGGTTTTAATATTTCCATGAGGCTTCCCTCGGGCTTTTTGGTGCGCTATATGTCCTATCTATGACTGATCAGGTGGAAAGTCCAGAAAACTCAAAGGAAAAACCCAAAAAACCGGGTGAAAACCCGCCACCCGCCCCTGCGGAAATCGGGGGTCGCGGCGGCCTCGACCCGGTGCGATATGGTGATTGGGAAAAAGACGGCAAATGCGTGGATTTTTAAGGGTTTCACCTCTTTTGACCGTCATTGCGAGGAGCGTCAGCAACGAAGCAATCCATACATTGCTTGGATTGCCGCGTCGGCCTTCGGCCTCCTCGCAATGACGGTTGAGAGTTCATGTTTTAACCGTTAAAAACACTAGCTTTTCCCCGAAAATATCTATACAAGGCGCGCATGACACAAAGCGCCAAAAACATTCGTAACATTGCCATCATCGCCCACGTCGACCACGGCAAGACCACCTTGATCGACAATATTCTCAAGCAATCGGGCACATTCCGCGAGAATCAGGCCACCGAAGAGCGGATGATGGATTCCAACGATCTTGAAAAAGAACGCGGAATCACCATTCTGGCCAAATGCACCGCCATCAACTGGGACGGCGCGCGGATCAACATCATCGACACGCCCGGCCACGCCGATTTCGGCGGCGAGGTAGAGCGGGTTTTAAGCATGTGCGATGGGGTGATCCTGCTGTGCGATTCCGCCGAAGGACCGCTGCCTCAAACCAAATTCGTGCTGGGTAAGGCCTTGAAACTCGGCATCAAGCCGATCGTGATGATCAACAAGATCGACCGTTCGGACGCCCGTCCCGACGAAGTCCTGAACGAGGTGTTCGATTTATTCGTCTCGCTGGATGCGAATGACGAACAGCTGGATTTCCCCGTCCTGTACGCGTCGGGCCGTGATGGATGGTGCGCCGAAAGCCTGGAAGCGCCGCGCGAAAACCTGCACCCGCTACTCGACCTCGTGATGCGCCATGTGCCTGCGCCCAACGTTGATGAGAATGCACCGTTCACCTTTCTGGCGACTTTGCTTTCCAGCGACCCGTTCCTGGGCCGGATGCTGGTTGGAAAAGTCTATAGCGGCAAGGCCAAGGTCAACATGGCGGTCAAAGCCATCGATCTTGACGGAAAGCTGGTCGAAAATTTCCGTCTGACAAAATTATTCGCCTTTAAAGGCATCGAGCGCGTGCCGGTCGAAGAAGCGGTCGCCGGCGATATTATCTGCGTCGCGGGCATGGTCAAACCATCTGTGGCCGATACGATCTGTGATCCTGCCGTGACCACGCCGATTGCCTCGCAGCCGATCGATCCGCCGACTATGGCGGTGACCATCACCGTGAACGACTCGCCCTATGCCGGCACGGAAGGCAAGAAGCTGACCTCGACCATGATCCGCGAGCGGTTGATGGCCGAAGCCGAAACCAACGTCGCGATCAAGGTAACCGAAAGCGCAGGGCGTGATTCCTTTGACCTTGCCGGACGCGGCGAATTACAGCTCGGTGTGCTGATTGAAACGATGCGCCGTGAGGGGTTCGAGTTATCCGTGTCCCGCCCGCGCGTGCTGTTCCAAAAAGATGAAAACGGCAAAACAACCGAACCCTATGAAGAAGTCATCTGCGATGTAGACGAAGAATATTCAGGATCGGTTGTCGAAAAGCTGACGCAACGGAAAGCCGAGCTGCGCGATATGCGCCCAAGCGGTGCCGGTAAAACGCGCATTACCTTCCTCGCCCCTTCGCGTGGATTGATCGGCTATCAATCGCAATTCCTGACCGATACGCGCGGCACGGGCTTGATGAACCGCCTGTTCGATTCTTACGGTCCGTATAAGGGGGAAATCGCCGCGCGGCGCAACGGCGCGCTGATCTCGACCGACAAGGGCGAGGCCGTGGCCTATGCCATCTGGAAGTTGCAGGATCGCGGCATCATGTTCATCGGCCATGGCGACAAGGTGTATGAAGGCATGATTGTCGGCGAACATTCTCGCGAGAACGACCTCGACATTAACGTGCTGAAAGGCAAGCAGCTGACCAACGTGCGCTCATCCGGCGCGGATGAGGCCGTTGTGCTGATCACGCCCAAGCGCATGAGCCTGGAAGAAATGATGTCTTATATCAACGAGGATGAGTTGGTCGAGGTGACACCAAAATCATTGCGCCTGCGTAAAACTTATCTGACATCCAACGCCCGCGAGATCGCCAAAAAACAGGCGAAAAAAGCGTCGGAAGGGTAAACCTCTTTATTGTCATCCTCCGGCTTGACCGGAGGATCTAGAGGACTGGGCTTGGGATCCTCCGCTTTCGCGGGGATGACGTTTTGTTGTATAATAAAACGATGAACCTTCACACAATACTGTCTCAACAACTAACCGATATTGGCCTTGAGCCAGATGATATTGTTACGGTTCACGCCTCGATGCGCGCGGCAAAAATTGACGTCTATCAACTTATCGACGCATTGTTGCAATCAAACCGAACCCTCATGATGTATCTAGGATGTGAAACGCCCTATGATGATGTCGGGCGAGGGAAATACACACAAGAAGAAGAACGGCATATACTTGAAACATGCCCGGCCTTCGATTACCAAAACAACTCAGCAGAACCGGATCATGGTATTCTGGCCGAAAAATTCCGCACTCATACCGGTACGATCTGCAGCCATCATGTGGGCTGGCGGATGGCTGCAAACGGCGAGAGGGCGCATGAATTGATGGATAATCATCCTCTGCAATTTGGTGCAGCAGAAAATTCGCCATTCGAGCGATTGGTGAAGGCCAACGGGAAAATTTTATTAATCGGTTCCGATCTTGATAGTGTCAGTTTATTACATTATGCGGAAACCTTGACGAGCATTCCAAATAAAAAACTGGTTCACATTAAAGTACCGTTATTAACTAACGGACAACGGCAGTGGATCGATGTCACCGAGCATGATTCCAGCACAGGCATATGCGATTGGCCGGACAGATATTTTGAAACGATTGTTAAAGATTTTATTCAAGATAACAATATTCATTCCGCTAAAGTAGGGCAAGCCGACAGCTATCTGTTCGACGCGCGCGCTCTGGTGGCTTTCGCCGTTCCGCACATGGAACAACAGGCGCATGCTTTGAAGCTGATATAAAACCGATAATCAAGAAAAAGCCCGCGTGATGCGGGCTTTTTTATGTGTCCTTCATTGCGAGGAACAGAGTGACCTGCCTTCGCCGAAGCGAAGCTCCGGCTTCGCGCAGGCAGGCGAAGCAATTTAGATTGCTGCGTCGTACGGCTTCGCCGCACTCCTCGCAATGACGATTATGCTCTTACGCCGCGCGGGTGCGGGGCTTGAAATCTCCGGGCTTTTTATTGCCTAAGCTGCCGGTGGTTTTCTTGAACCCGCCGTCTTTTTTGGCAAAGCCACCTTCTTTCTTTTTAAAGGAGCCTTCCTTTTTGAAAGATCCCTCTTTCTTGAAGCCGCCCTCTTTTTTGGCGAAGGACCCGTCATCTTTTTTCACGCCTTCTCTGGATTTAAACGGCGCTTTCTTTTTAAACCCATCGGTGTTTTTTACGAAACCGTCTTCACGTTTCTTGAAAGGCTTCTTAAAGCCATCCTCGCGTTTCTGGAACTCGCCATCCTCGCGCTTTTTAAAAGGCTTTTTGAATCCGTCAGCTGATCGATTG
>CAYSGL010000179.1:0-3823 GCA_964430725.1 uncultured Pseudobdellovibrionaceae bacterium | reverse complement strand
ATTAGCGACTGCAGCGCAATTATTCCAATATCATTTACAGTAAATGATATTATCACAAAACAAACAACCATATGCATCATAAATATTGCAAGAGACCTGAATATACTTTGATATACGTATACAGAGTACGGAATGTTAACCGATTTTATCCAGAGTCTTGAGTACGTAAAAACGGAGCAGCCATCTACAATATTTCCGACTAGAAAGCTGTAAACTGCGTACCCGATTGCCACGTAAGCAATAAAGAAGTGTGGATCATGCCCCGATATTGGGCTAAAAAATAATGCTACTCCGGCAACAAAAACGCCATAGGACAAGAATATCCAGGCCACGCCTATAATGCTACGCCTATACCTCTGTTGTATTTCATCCCAAGCGAACGTTCTCCACAAGTCAAATTTAATAAATCCTGACCATATATCATAAAAAAATTCGTAAGATTTATTCAATAAATTTGCGATCAAGGCAGATGCTCCTATTGTATTTAATTATCGGACATATCAATTTCATGTGAAATTTCCATTTTCATAATTTTAATTTCTCTCTTTGCATCAGCCTTTCTAAGGTCGCTTACCTGATCGATCAGGGACAATACGATCCGCCTGATTTTTACAAGAGCGGCAATCATGATGACAGCGTTAACTGCAGTAAAAAATCCAATAAAAACAAGCGCCTTCATACTGGTCCCTTCGACCGCCGCGAACAGTATCGCTGCGGTCAGCACAGCAATTGCCGCCAATAGTAGGAAGCCGCTATTTCTCCATGCCATGCCCGTCAAGCTCCGCTGTAAGGCCAGAGCCTGTGTCTCTACAACAACCCGCCTGCGAAATTCACGGAGCAGATCGAGGCTGCCGGGTTTTGGTGAGGTGGCGTCGCTGTTGGCACTGTCTGCAGATGGTTGAGTGCCGCCATAGCCCTCCTCGCCCCATTCGAGCACAATTCGCTGTGCTGCAAGTTCGCTCGCCAACCGGTTCAAATCTTCCAACTCAACATCGCCCGGAGGCTCGGCATTGTCGAACGCGATGCGGATTGTTTCAAATCCGAGAAATGCCGCTGTCCGCGCGAGCATGAGGCGAGGGCTTTCAGACCGAGGCGCGGTTTCGGCCAGGCTTGCAAGGTCGAGATAGAGACGGTTTGGCGCCGGGGGGACTATGCATCGGGTGGCGACGGCGTCCGCCTGTGCGTCACCATTATGGCGCGCTGGAAGCAGGCTCAAGGCGGCTGGTGAGGCATCCAGTGCGGCGTCCAGCGCATCCGCGATTTCCCGAAGCGGACAAGCCGGGGTAGCCAGGACGATTAGCGGCTGACCGGATGGGAAGGAAAGCCGGATGAAGTCGCTCGCGCTGGTGATCACCGTTGTTTCGGGACCGGGATCTATTGTGCCTCTTGTGCGCAGGCCCTGGGAAATGATGACGCACCTGCCCTTCTGCCCGGTCCCTTTAAGCCACGAAATGTCGCTTACAGATACGGCACGGGACAGAGGGTTAGTGCGTCTGAACCGGCCGTCCCCCCTTGCTCGCCGCCCTGAAATGCCCCTTATCACCGGCGGATCAGCGGCGTTCAGCCGCCTGTCTGCCTGTCTTGCTCTCTCGGGGTCCAGCCGCCGGGCAGATTCTGGCAGGATGGGAGCAAAAATAGCACGGAATGAAGGATCAAGCTGATCGAGTTCGCGCTGGAGGATTTCGTCCGCTTCCCTTTCGTATAGCGACCGGAACATGACCGAGCGCTGCCCCGTGCGATGGCGGAAACAGCCGAGGGGACGATCAAAAGAGAAGAGCTCGGCGTGCCGGAAAAAGCGTGTCCATAATTCGAAATCATTGGCCACGGAATAGCGGGTGTCGAGTTGTGATCCTGCCGCTTCCCACAGGCGCCGGCGCCAGAAGGTCGATTCCTGCTGTATCCACATGCAGTCACCGGCGAGAAAGCGTGGACGCGACCAGGGACGGGCCCTGCCGACCCAGTTCATCTCACCACTCTCTGCCATGCTGGTGGGGCGGCCGGTGATCCAGTCTATGTCAGGATGGGACTTGAAAACGGCGGCGACTGCAGACAGCGCCCCCGGATGCAAGATGTCATCAGAGTTGATCCAGCCCATGATCTCGCCGGTGGAGGCCCGAAAGCCCTTGTTCAGGGCGTCGGCATGCCCCTCATCCGGCTCGCAGATCACCTGTGCCAAATCACCCTCATAGCGGTTGATTATGGCAAGCGAGCCGTCCGCACTTTTTCCGTCGACGACGATGTACTCCAGCTCGGAATAATCCTGCTCGATAACCGATAGCAGGCATTCTTCGAGGAATTTCGCGCCATTCCAGTTGGGAGTGATGATCGAGAAGCGCATCTAGGACCTGTCGTCGCGTTTTTTGAGTTGTATGGCGGGCGGGTCCGGATAGTAAATAGCGTCGTGCAACTCGCGTTGGTGACGGGCGATTTGCCAAGCGAACGGCGAAAGGTTCGCAAGCGTTACGACGTCAATGTGCCAAGGACGAAATGCCAAGAGTTAATTTCCGCCTTCAAAGCAACCCGATAGTTTGGCTGACAATTTCCAATATAATTTAAATAGAAAGATATATAAACATGCGTCATCCCGTGAATTCTGAAAAATATCAGTTCGAATACATCCGCTCGCTTGACGGGTTTCGTTCAATAGCAATATTGCTGGTTATTGTTTTTCACATAAATAAAAATTATCTCCCGTCCGGATTTATTGGCGTTGATATATTTTTTTCCATAAGCGGATATATAATAACGTACGGTTTGGTCAAACTACATGCCGGTAATAGCATTGATTTGATCGAATTTTATCGAAGGAGAATAGCCCGGTTGACCCCTGCGGTTGTGTTTGTTGTAATTATAACATTAATTGTATCAGGTTTTGTTTATCCATCTGCTAGGTTGTCTGAATTTGCGCAGACTGGCTTCTTCGCCTTATTATGGGCGTCGAATATATTTCTTTTTATGAACTCGGGTTACTTTGACACAGTGAGCCAAGGAAATGTGTTTCTTCACACTTGGTCTTTGAGCGTTGAGGAGCAGTTCTATATTGTTTGGCCAATAATATTAATTATGTGGGCTAAACTTAGGTTTTCTATTTATTTTATTTTGTCTATGTTTATTATTTCTTTAATTGGCGCTGCTTATCTCTCACACTTGGATTCGAGCGCTGCATTTTATCTGATGCCGGCCAGAATGTTCCAGTTCATTGCGGGGGCTCTGGTGGCCATCGCTCACGTCAAGCGGATCGACGCCGGTATCAATCCAGTCTGGATGGTCACGTCAATGTTCACAGGCCTTTGTTTTGTCCTTTTCGCGGCGGTCTTTGCAAATGGAGAACACTACAATTTCTGGATTGCTGCGCTCGCCCCGACCATCGGCTCTGCACTAATCCTAAGTGCCATTCGGTCTCCTGCAGCGGGTTGGCTTTCCTTCCCAGTGCTCAGGTTTGTAGGTCTGAGAGCCTATTCCTTGTACCTAGTTCACTGGCCCGTCATTGTAATCACCACCTATCTGGTCGGCACAGACAAGCCTTTGCATGTTGAGGCAGGCCTCTTGGCGCTCAGCTTCCTGTTTGCGGAACTGGTTTACCGGTTGGTTGAGCAGCCGCTTCGAATCCGAAACGATGCGGAGCGGTTTCCCAACCGGGTCCGGACCAGCATTGCCGTTCTTTCGATGGTCGCGGGTGTGGCTGTGTCCGCAGCGATCTGGAATGCGAGCCTCGCAGGCACCAGCAATAATGCCGTTTCGGTTGTCGATGCCGACAGTTATGCCGCAGCTGCGCAGCGCGCGAACCGGGAGCGGGTCTGGCGTGGACGCATCCATCTGGGAT
>CAYSGL010000178.1:0-3825 GCA_964430725.1 uncultured Pseudobdellovibrionaceae bacterium | reverse complement strand
CCGATCTCACCAAAGGTCGTACGGTCACATCCATTTTCTTTGGCGGCGGCACGCCGTCCTTGATGGACCCGCAAACAATCGAAACGGTGATCGATACGGCCCAGCGTTTCTGGCATCTCTCTAATGATTGCGAAATCACGCTCGAAGCCAATCCGACCTCTATCGAAATCAATAAATTCAAGGCGTTTCGGCAAGCGGGCGTCAACCGTGTTTCTGTCGGCGTGCAGTCTTTCGATAACGAACAGCTGGCCTTCTTGGGCCGTGAACATACTGCCGATGATGCAATGCGGGCTCTCGATACGGCCCGTGCGGTCTTTGATCGCTATAGTTTCGATTTGATCTATGCACGCCCCAACCAGACATTAGCTGCGTGGGAGGCGGAACTGGAACAGGCGCTGGCATATGCGGGCGAACATGTATCGCTTTACCAGCTGACCATCGAACCGAATACGGCTTTTCATACGCGCTATCAACGCAAGGAATTCGATATTCCCCTCGATGAAGATGCAGCCGCGTTATACGAATTGACGCAGGCGATCACGTCGGCGCATGGCTTACCGTCTTACGAAATTTCCAACCATGCGAAAGCCGGCGCGCAATCGCGTCATAATCTGGCTTATTGGCGTTATGCCGATTATGTCGGCGTGGGCCCCGGTGCGCATGGACGGCTGACGCTTGATGGTCGCAAGGTTGGGACACGCGGCCACCGCGCGCCGGATGTATGGCTGCGGCAAACGGCGGAATGGGGAAACGGCGCCCATCCGTTTGAGGATATTGATCGCCGGGCACGCGTTGAAGAAGCCCTGATGATGGGGCTTCGGTTAACCGAAGGCGTGCCGCTGGCGCGCTTGTCCGTTGAACTGGGCGGGGACTGGCAGACTGTCATCGCACCAAAAAAAATTGAAGCGATGATCGGTGAGGGGATGATAATCCAAAATAACGATACGCTGATCGCAACCCCTCAGGGCATGCAGCGTCTTAACGGTTTGCTGTCTTATTTGCTGGTGTAAGCAAGGGGCCGAGAATGGGGGAAAAATCGGTGCCGTTCATCATCACTTTCCCGTCTTGCGTCATTTCGACATCATATCGCTTGACCTCGCCGACGCTCTCGCCCAGAGCGGCCATCATCGTTAAGGCAATGCGCAGGGCTTGTGTTTTCGCCTGCCCCTCGGCAGAAAGACCGGCTGCTGTTTCGTTTAAACCAAGCAGGATTTGATCAAGACGGGATATATCGAGTGTCAACTTTCCTGTATGGCCGAGCGGTGAGGCGGCGGCTGGTTGAACATGGCCGGTTAATAACAGGCCGGTTTGCGGATTCTTTAATTCGATCTTGTTGATAACGGCCTGCGTTCCGGCCTGTCCAAGCAGGGATATAATCCACAGTGGAGCACCGCCACCAGCGGCCTTATCGGGGGATAACAGGGCTTGCTGTATTTCGGCAAGCCTGTCCATCGGGACGTTCTTCATATCGATATTGATCGTGCCGTCGGTGGGGAAAAGACGTGCTTGTGCGCTGGGGATTGTCTGTGTTGCCAGCCCCTGAAGGCCGAGCCGGAAGCTAATATCCGTCGTCTTTTTATCGGTATCGGCCAGATCAAAACCGTATGCCAGCTGTTTGATGCTTGCTTTGGCGGGGGCATTGCCTGCATCCGCCTCGGCAAGCTTCAGGTGAATATCATCATAGGTTGTTTTCAGGGATGTGAAGTTCCCGAATTCCTCGTTCCACAAGCCGGCAAAATATTGCTGTCCCAAAATAACGTCTGATGAAATGCGCCCTTGTGTGTCTTTTGTCACGATGGGCGTGGGCAGCGCCATGGTGATATTCCATTTTTTATCCCCGGCAGGAGAGGCGTTCAGGGCGATCAGGCCCAACGCTGTCTGGCTGCGGTTGGGATGGACCAGCGTAATATCGGGCAGGGTGACGGCGTAATATTTTTCCGCCCGTTCTATGACTGTTTCGCCATTTGTTACAAACGATCCGCCCGTTTTCTCAAAGGCATTTTTCTGGCTGGCGACCAGTTGGCCAATAACCGTACGCAGCCGTGCTTCATCATTGGCGTGAGCGGGGGCAATACAAGCCAGTAACAGAGCTGTCAAAAGAGCGGTGCGTAACATATAAATTCCTGTGTCTGGTTCATTTCCTGATATTCGATACCTATCCCATGGCAATTTTAGGGCGATTGGGCAAGGTTTACGTGGAATTTTTCTTTATTCCGGCCCCGCAATGGGTTAGAGAGGTAGGCAATTCCTAAGAAAGAACAAGAACAGATCGTAACGCGCCATGATTTTGACGTCGCCCGACAAGCAATTTTCACTCCATCCCGACGGGCAGATCTTTTTTCAGCCCGATCCGAGCAATCCGATGCCCGGCGTCGCTGTCGCGCGCATTGTCAGGGGTGATAGCCTGCTAAAACCGTCCGCCGAGCTGATCGATGCGGCTATGTTCGAAGGGCAGGATACAGAGTCAATTACCCTGAAACTGTGCGATTGGCTGACAACCTCCATCCATTTATCGCTTGAATCACTGTTCCGTCTGGTGGTAGGTGATGACCATACCGATGCATCGCGTTCGATCGCCGAAAGCGTTTTTGAGTCATTGGGCATTGTCGCGCGGGACGCTCTTAACGACGATATCGCCAAACTCGACGAAGAAGGACGCAAGGCATTGCGGGCGCGAAAAGTCCGCATGGGACCGATCATTATTTACATGCCCGATTTAAACAAGCCGGCGGCGGTCAAGCTTCGGGCGCTTTTGTTGACATTGTGGAACGGCGGAGCGCTTCCTGCGCAAACGCCGCCTGACGGCATGGTGTCCATGCCGGTTGAAGGAAAAGACATCGATCCTGATTTCTATTCCAAAATCGGTTATCCGGTCTACGGGCCTCGGGCGATCCGCGTCGATATGCTCGACCGGGTTATTTGCGCTGTTTACGATGGCGCCGACAAAGGCGTTTTTCAAGCCCAGCACAAAATGGCGGAATGGCTCGGTTGCAATATTCCCGACCTCTACGCCGTTTTGGAGGCTATGGGGCATACGAAAATCAGCGATCCGATTGAAGAAAAGCTGAAAAGCGAAGAAACCGGCGCGCCGGAGCCTGAAAAAGAAGAAACAGCTGTTACTGAAGGCGCTGATGGTAGCGAAAATGAGGCCGGCGCTAAACCTGCCCCCGCGCCCAAACCGGAACTCGCAACCTTCCGGTTGAAACGTAGCAAACCAGCCACTGTCCGTGACGGTCGGCCAAAGAAGCCGTTTAAAAAGGCGGACGGCAAGAATGGCGCAGAGAAAAAGAAATTCAAGGGCAAGCCTAAAGATAAAGGCGCCAGGCGTGATGACGGGCGGGAGCGCGTTTTTACGGCCAAAGCCGAAACCAAGCCCGAAGATAATCCGTTTGCGATCCTTCAGCAGCTGAAGATGGGTAATGACAAATAATCATTCTATCAGGGCGATCGGCGCGTTTCTCATCCCCGCGCTTGCGGGGATGATTGTATGGGCGTTGCCGGTGGGCGCGCAGGCCCAGCAATCGCCGACATTTTCCGGCGCTTACTTGCGCGAAATATGCAAGTCCGACTCCGATGGCAAGGAAACTGTCGAGGGGGGACATACGGCATGTCAGGCCTATATCGCCGGTGTGCTGGATTATCACGGCACGCTCAAGGCGTTGGGGACCGAGCCGAGCTTGTCCATTTGTTTTCCGCGCGCCGTTCCGGTGGCTGAAATGCAAAAAATTGTTTTGCGTTATATCGAGCGCAACCCGCCGGTCGATGCCTTTGCCGCCGCCCCTGCGGTTATTATGGCGCTGGCCGAAGCCTTTCCCTGCAAGCGTC
>CAYSGL010000177.1:0-3859 GCA_964430725.1 uncultured Pseudobdellovibrionaceae bacterium | reverse complement strand
CTCAAAAAGGCCCCATCGAGCATTTTCCCGTTTTCGCCGAAAACATGTTCGACCTGATCGGTCAGCATGGCCTGAATTAATTCACGGTCCTCGATCTTGCAGCGATCGGACAGGAACCAGCTTTCAAACGCCGCCTGCGCCGCCTTGCCATTATTCAGCGTGCGGAAATCGCTTAATGCTTCGCGGGCAAAGGCGCGGGCAAGATCCGCCCCCTGTCCTTGCTCAAGACTGGCCCAGGCATCGGTCACGCCGGCCAGTTGCAATTCCCAAGCGGCCCGAACCTGCGTCACGGCAAGATCGGCGATCTGGGCGCGGTTGACCAGAACGGCTTCATCCGGATGGAAGTGCAGCGGATGGTCGCCAGCGCCGTTATTGATCTGCGCCAGTGTGCGCAGGGCGGCCACCAGCGAAAGCTGGGCATCGCCCGGCATCTGATCGGGATTGAAAAGAATGATATGAGCATGTGCATCATAAACGGTCGATTTTACTTGCGTGCTGACAACAATATCGGTGCCAAGCGCGCGGGCATAATCAAGCAGGCTTTGCGTGTAAAGACTTTGCGAGAGGGCCGCGAGCGTACCTTCCAGCCGCGCCGCCCCATCGGGCGCACCCGCGCCAAACGATACGGCGTTATCGATAAAATCATGCAGGCGCGCCTCAATCCCGCGTTCATATTTTTTCGCAATCCCGTCATAGATGTTGATTTTGCGCTGGATGCCGGCAAAATCCGGGCCCAAGGCGGCATTGATCGCTTTTTCCTCTTCATAGAGAAGGCTGTGCTCTTCTTCTTCGAAGATTTCCTCTTCCATATAATAAAGCGGCTGATCGCACAGCAAGGTGCATAAAACCGGCTGGGTGCCGTTCAGCGAATAGGCCATGCGGATGCGCCCCCGTGTGATGCGCGCCTGATTGTCCTGTGTGTTCTTCATAATCGTCTCGTCCCCAAAAATTTCCCTGCCGGACAAAAGACAGTCCGGCCCCTTACATCCAGTATGACGGGGAAAGATTTAAGGAATGGTGATCAGAACCTTACCAAAGGGTTAAAAACCCAATGAAATGAAGGGGTTATAGTAATTATGGAAATATAATTCTAATTTTATTTGTGTTAAGCCGGGATTTTATCCTTTACGTATAACGTAAAATGCGGTAGGGTATAACCATGATCGTCAATTTTGCCGACAAGAAAACCGAAGATTTCTTTTCCGGCAAACGGGTTAAGGCGTTTAGCGGATTTACCCGTGCGGCAGAACGCAAACTCCAGATGCTTGACAGTGCCGTGTGCCTTGACGATGTACGCAGTCCGCCGGGCAACCGTCTCGAAGCGCTTGGCGGTGATCGAAAAGGCCAGCATAGCATCCGCATTAACGATCAATGGCGCCTTTGTTTCCGCTGGACCGACCAGGGGCCGGCAGATGTAGAAATAGTGGATTACCATTAGGAGAAAAAATGAGCACAATGAATAAAATGCGCCCCATTCACCCGGGCGAGATCCTGAAAGAAGAATATATGGTGCCCTATGGCCTGTCAGCCAATGCGCTGGCGCAGGCTCTGTTCGTTCCGGCAAATCGCATCACGGCCATTATCAATGAAACCCGTGGCATTACGGGCGACACGGCGATCCGTCTGGCCGGATTTTTTGGGACAACACCTGAATTCTGGATGAATTTACAAAGTGCCTATGAGTTGCGAAACACACGCATTCCCCCCGCGCAAATGGCCATGATCCATAAAATCGGGGCCGACCTGCCGCAAACACGGCCTTAAAAACTACAGGCCTGTACTATCGTCGCGGACAGGGATATCCTCGACCAGCAATTCTTCATCATAGAGGGTGACCAGACCTGCCGGATCAACGGCTATTTTCGCGGCAAACAGGCTGTCTTTGAAAATCATGCTGGCCTGAAGATGGAAGGTCCCGTCCGGATCGGTGCGCAGGATTGATAATGGTTCGATCATCTTGGCCAGCGCCTTGCGGCCTGCGGGCGGCGGTTCATCCTTCCAGTCGATTTCATCGGGATTGTCGACAATCAAAAACCGGCCATGCTTGCCTTTGATATAGGTGAAGAAAAATTTGACATACGCGCCGACCGTCTCGCGCGACAGGCTGATGGGGACGCTCTGGTTCAAGGCGTAAACCGGCTCGTTCGTCCAATCGAGGAGGGTCAGCGTTCCATCATTATGCTCGACAAATGAGCGGACCACCGGCGGATGCGTATCACGTGCCACCATCTCGATCAGCCTATAGCCAGAATAGAACGGCAAGGGACGTCCCAGAACACGCGGCACCATCCCCGCAAAAGGCGCGCCATCCAGCAATGCGTCGGCGCGTTCCAGTAAAAGGGCGGCCTGCTGTTCATCCAGCGTGGTGAAGGCATCGTATTTCATTGCGGTATCATAGCAGGGTGATTCGGCGCGGCCAAAGCAAAACATCAGCGATTATGACACTTGTTCCTTGTATAATCCTGTTGAAAAAAGGGAGGCGAACTATGTTCGTAAGAACGGGAGGATTTTTTTTCACATTTTCAAGGATAAGCCGAACAGCCTGTCCCCATGCCCGACCAGCCCTTTTGCATGGCAAGGTGCATGTGAATGGACTCCCTCTATCCTTTTGAATCTTCTGGCGCCCAGAGCTGTTATCCGGTTGTGGATTGAATCGAGGGGTAAAACTTATCCCCGATTCAAACAGCCTCTACTATCTACAAAAACCCTTCTTTATTAATATAAAAAGAACTTTGTAAGGAGGCCGCGATCTGCTTTGATGCCCTCCATCATGGCACCTGACACGCAACCGAAAACCCCCCTGATCATCTCGTCCCTGCGGCGGGAAAAGACTGATCGCACCCCCATCTGGCTGATGCGGCAGGCAGGCCGCTATCTGCCCGAATACAGGGAGCTGCGCGCCAAAGCAGGCGGATTTCTGGCGATGGCCTATGACCCGGAGCTGGCATCGGAAATCACAATGCAGCCGGTTCGCCGTTTTGGAATGGATGGCGCGATCCTGTTTTCCGATATCCTCGTGATCCCCCATGCGCTGGGCCAGGATTTACGCTTCGAGGCGGGCGAGGGGCCGCGTCTTGGCGAGTTGGACCTCGCCAAACTTGATCCATTGCGCATCGATCAAACACTCGGGTCCGTCTACGACACCCTCACACAAACCCGCGAAAAATTAAACGGTGAAGGTTTTACCGAAACCGCTCTGATCGGTTTTTGCGGCAGTCCGTGGACGGTGGCCTGTTACATGCTTGAAGGACGCGGCGCGACAGGATTCCCGACCGCAAAAAAATACGCACAGGACAACAAAGCGGGTTTTGCCGCGTTGTTGGATATATTGGTCGAGGCTTCGATCCATTATCTGATCCGGCAGGCCGAGGCAGGGGCGCAGGTTTTGCAGCTATTCGAAAGCTGGGCCGGAATTGTCGATGAGGCGGATTTTGATGCACATGTTATCGCCCCGACGCAGATCATTGTCCGGACCTTGAAGCAAAAATTTCCGCATATTCCGGTTATCGGATTTCCGCGCGGCGTGTCGCCGGCGCTGCTGTCCCGTTATGCGGCACAAACCGGTATTGACGGACTGGGGTGCGATCAAAGCCACTCCCCGTCCGCGTTGAAGACACTGCAAGGGTCCGTGTGCATACAAGGCAATCTGGATAATGAAGTATTGCTGGCGGGCGGGACGTCGATGGAGGATGCGGCGCGCCGGTTGCTGGACACGCTGGGCGCGGGGGCGTTCGTTTTCAATCTCGGCCATGGCGTGATTAAGGAAACACCGCCGGAACATGTTGCGGCGCTGGTCAAACTCGTGCAGGAATATCGGCTATGAAGATAGCGGTTGTTTTATTTAATCTCGGAGGCCCGG
>CAYSGL010000176.1:0-3862 GCA_964430725.1 uncultured Pseudobdellovibrionaceae bacterium | reverse complement strand
CTGGAACCTGCCCGATACAAGCGCGCATATCACCTTGGACAAACTGCTTGAAGATGTTGATCGGTCGGCTGTCCTGCGCGCGGCCAACCTCAACGCTTTATTTGGCGGCGCGAAACAAAAATCCATGGCGTTGCTGGTCGCGGCACTGTTTATCGGTTTCCTGCTAGTGGCGTTTATCGCGCCCAGCCTGTTTTCTTCAGACCGCCCCGATTTGAATGCGCTGGTCCGTAACCGGATTCCGGTGCCGGGCCGCATTTTCGCCCCGCCGCCCCTGCCGCGCAACGAACAGCTGGCGCAAGTCGACCTTAGCAGCCTGCAGGCGGCGCGCCCGTCGGTTTTGATCAATGCCTGCGCCAGCGCGTTCGAGCGCCTTGTGCGGCCCCTGCCCGGATGGGATTTTAACGGCATTACCTGCGCCGCTAATAATCAGGCCCGCCCGATGGCCACGGGATTGTGGCAGCGGCGCAGCGGTTCGCTGGAAACGCTCAGGCCCGCCCTGGCCGCGTTTCCCGATGGCGTGACCATGACATTCAACGGCAGCAACCAGATCAGCGCCCAAAGCGCGGTCGGCGATTTGCGCAATATCGTCAAGCCGCTGGAACTTGGTGTGCGCGAACGTATTATTGCGACGCTGACCGATCGGTTCGGCGCGCTGGGCCGCTTGACTATCAAGGATATCCGCCCGCCCGCCCCGCCGCCGCCGCGCGGGGTCGAAGGGCTTGTCGAACAGGAACAGCCGCCCGCTCCGCCGCCGTATATGGAGATGGCGCTGGTCACACAGACGCCGCCCAACATGATCGCCGGTTATTTTGACGTTTCCGGCGTAAAGGTGCAGACTGTACAATGGAGCAAGCGTTCCGGTACCTGGACCTATACCGCCGAAATTCAATATGACAGCAAAGCGTTGAGAGAATATTATGCCTATCAGCAAAGACAGCGCGAAAAGCGTTAATATCATAGCCTTTATTGCAATGGCCGGATTTCTGGCCGTTGTCGGCGCGCCCGCATTTGCCCAAACGCCGCCGGTTAATATTGATTTGCCGCCGGTTGAG
Organism: uncultured Pseudobdellovibrionaceae bacterium; assembly: GCA_964430725.1. Taxonomy (GTDB): domain Bacteria; phylum Pseudomonadota; class Alphaproteobacteria; order Micavibrionales; family Micavibrionaceae; genus CAYSGL01. The sequence continues at coordinate 2,810 of CAYSGL010000176.1, read as the reverse complement.
GAGGGCGCTTTGCCGGATTCGCCGGTGCCGTCATCCGCGCCGAAAGCGCCGGGCGACAACAGCCAATTGCCGCCCGATCCTTGCCCCATGCCCTCCAATGAATTATCCCGTGCGCCGGACGATCTGGCTAAGGTACAGGCCGATATCGACCGGTATACGTTGTGCATGGAGCGTGCGCAGTTGTTGCAAAGATTGAACGATGTTGCGCTGGAAAATCAGGAGCGGTTGCAGCAATCGAACGGCGTCAGTGCCGATAATCCAGGTATGCAACTGGGCAGCAATATCGCCTCGTTCGACGATATGCGCGCACAGATTATGCAGGATATCGGCAACCAGCCTGTTGTTGAAGACACGGTGGAGGCCCCGCCTGCCGGCGAGTGGCGCATCCTCAAAATTTCCGGCGCTGCGGGTGGATTGGCAGCGCAGCTGGGGAAAAACGATGGGACACTGATGCAGGTCCGCGCCGGTGATACGCTTCCCGATGGCGGACAGGTTAACGAAGTCAACGCGACCGGTGTGCGCATCACGAAAGATGGCGAGCGTATCGACCTGCGCTGGCGTGACAATGGCGGGTTTTAACAGACGATGAAATTATTTGCCGCCAATAAAAACAGCAAAACTTGGGATACGGCCATACCGGTTACCGCCGAAGGCGGCCCGATGGATCGCGGCGAACAGCTGCGCCAGATTGCGGCCTTGTTCGCCGACGGGCGGCTGGTGGTTTCCAAGTCGCATTTGAATAATCCGCAGGTTCTCTCGCTGATCACCGAAGCGCGTATATCGGGTATTACTGATGTGCGCATCGAGGGGGTTGATATCAATCAGGTGCAGGCCTGCTATACCCCGCAGCATGATTATGCCGTGACGCGCGGACGGCAAGATGATGCGCGGATGCGCCGTGAAGTGCTCAGCCTCGTCGGGGATATGGCCAAGCGCCGCGCATCGGATATTCACATCAATGTGAGCGAGCAATCATGCAGTGTCCGCGCGCGTGTAGATGGGTCCATGGTGCAGGTTGCGGAATGGCCGCCGGAATTCGGCCATAGTTTTTGTGCGGCCGCCTTTACCATGGCCGATGCATCGGACGTGAACTACCAGCCCTATGAATATCAGGGCGCACGGGTATCGAACCGCAAGGACCTGCAACTGCCCGAAGGGGTTATTTCGCTGCGTCTGCAATTTAATCCCACGACGTTTGGCGGCCGCGCGCTGATCATTCGTCTTTTATATTCGTCTGACGGGAAAAAAGCCGGCGATCTGGCTGCGCTGGGTTTTACGCCTGAACATCTGGAAGATTTCGAATTGCTACGCTCGAAACCATACGGAATCAACATTGTTGCCGGTCCGACCGGACATGGAAAATCGACAACGCTTCAGCGCAATATCACCGCGATCCTTCAGGAGCATGAATATAATATTGCGATTTATACGGTTGAAGACCCGCCGGAATACCCCATTCCGGGTGCGGTGCAGATGCCTGTGGTAAATGCCAATTCCGCGCAATCACGCTCGGAAGAATTTACAAAGGCGATTTCGGCCTCGCTGCGTTCGAACCCCGACCGGATTATGATCGGGGAGGTGCGCGATTCCGCATCGGCGCAGCTGGCCTTCGAAGCGTCAATGACAGGGCACCAGGTCTGGACAACGCTGCACTCCAACGATGCCATGACAATTCCCTTCCGCCTGCGCGACCTGGATGTCGAGGATTTCAAGCTCGCCGATCCGTCGCTTGTCACGGGGCTGATCTCGCAGCGCCTTGTGCGTGTGCTGTGCCCTGATTGCTGCGCGCCGATCAAGGAAAGCGAATTGGGATTTGGTCTGCTGGCGCGCCTTGAGGCGGCGGAAATCCCGATCGAGAATCTGCGCCGCCATAACCCGCAGGGCTGTGCGACGTGCGGCGGCGAGGGATATGTCGGCCGGACCGTCGTGGCGGAAATCATTATTCCCGATACGCAGTTCATGGATTACGTACTGAATAACCAGAAAACCGATGCCGAGCGTTACTGGCTGACGCAATTGGGCGGGCGCAGCATGGTCGAGCATATGATTGACCGCGTGATGGCCGGTGAAGTTGATCCGATGGATGCCGAACGGGTTGTCGGGCCGCTGGTCGTCCCCCTCAGGGCCACAGGCGAAGTATGAGCGCGTTATACCGGAACAAGCAGATATTCTCGCTGGCGGTTAAATTTGAATTTAGCGCCCGCAACCGCACACGCTTTTATATCAAGCTGGGGCAATTGCTGCAAAACGGGGTACAGCTGGAGAGCGCCCTGAAACAGCTTTCAACAACCGGCAGTAAAAAAAGTAAAGGCTCGGTCTTGCCGATTTTATATGAGCGCTGGCGCAAGAATGTGTCGAACGGGATGAATTTCGGGCATGTGCTGGCCCCCTATATTCCTAGCGCTGAAGCAATTCTGATTGAAACCGGCGCCAATTCCGGTCGGTTGGTTGATGCGCTGTTCAATGCAGCCGATACGGTCAGCCAGCAAACCAAAGTGAAAGAAGCGATCATCAAAAATTCGGCCTACCCAGCCATCCTGCTTTGTATGTTGGTGGCCGCGCTTGTGCTGTCGTCGAATATGGTGATTCCGACCTTTGCTGAAATCCTGCCGATCAAGGATTGGGTGGGTCCAGCCTATTACGTCGCGCAAATATCGGAGATGATTCGGGATTACGGGATCTTCATCGGCATTGTGCTGTTGATGCTGATCGGGGTGGTGGCGTTTTCCCTGCCGCGCTGGACCGGACGGGAGCGGCTCCACTTTGAAGGGGTCGTGGGATTCGTGGTGGGGTTGGGTCGGGGGTGTGCG
>CAYSGL010000175.1:0-3889 GCA_964430725.1 uncultured Pseudobdellovibrionaceae bacterium | reverse complement strand
ACATCTTTGGGTGTGCCTTGCGCGATAATCTGGCCGCCATGTACACCCGCGCCGGGGCCAATGTCTATTAAATAGTCGGCGGCGCGAATGGCGTCCTCGTCGTGTTCGACGACCAACACCGTGTTGCCGATATCGCGCAGATGGCGCAGCGTATCAAGCAGGCGGTTATTGTCGCGCTGGTGCAGACCGATGGAGGGTTCATCCAGCACGTACAACACCCCCGTCAGGCCGGAGCCGATTTGTGAAGCAAGGCGGATGCGTTGCGATTCACCGCCCGATAGGGTGGCCGAGGAGCGCGAGAGTGTGAGATAATCAAGCCCGACATTCATCAGGAAATTCAGGCGGTCGTTGATCTCTTTCAGGATTTTTTCGGCGATTTGCAGGCGTTGCTTGTCGAGTTTTTTGTGCAGGCCACCGAACCATTTCTGCGCGTCTTCGATGGAGAGCTCCGAAATCTCGCCGATATGTTTTTTATCGATCTTAACCGCCAGTGCTTCGGGCTTCAGGCGATAGGAATGACAGGTATCGCACGGCAGGCTGGTTTGATATTGTGACAGTTCGTCGCGGACCGATTGTGAATCCGTCTCCAGCAGGCGCCGTTCCAAATTTGGCAATACGCCTTCGAACGGTTTGGACGTGGTATAGGTACGCGTGCCGTCATCATAGGCGAAATCGACATCGTCTTCGGTGCCGTATAAAATGGCGTTCTTCGTATCCTCATCGAGTTTTTTCCACGGTGTGGTGATCTTCGCGCCCATGGCGGTGGCCACGGCTTCGAGCGTTTGCAGGTAATAACGTGAGAAATTTTTCGACCACGGCACGACCGCACCGTCCTCAATGGATAATGATTCATCCGGCACGATGAGTTTTTCGTCCATAGTCATCAGTGCGCCCAGCCCGTCACACGCGGGACATGCGCCATGCGGCGAGTTGAAAGAGAACAGGCGCGGTTCGATTTCAGGAATAGTAAAACCCGATACGGGACAAGCAAATTTTTCGGAAAAGATCGTCTGTTTGCCGTCTTCCGCGTTTTCGATCAGCAGCAAGCCATCAGCCAGCCGCAACGCGGTTTCGATGGAATCGGCGAGCCGGTTGCCGAGATCGTCCCGGATAACAAGGCGGTCGACCACCACTTCGATGTCGTGTTTGAGTTTTTTGTTGAGCGCAGGCGCTTCGTCGATCTCGTACAGCGTCCCGTCAATTTTGACGCGCTGGAAGCCTTTCGCCTGAAGTTCTTTTAATTCCTTTTTATATTCGCCTTTTCGCCCACGCACGATGGGCGCAAGGATATAGAGCTTTGTGCCATCGCCCATCGCCATGATCTGATCGACCATTTGCGTCACCGTCTGGCTTTCGATCGGCAGGCCTGTGGCGGGGGAATAGGGGATACCGACGCGTGCCCACAGCAGGCGCATGTAATCGTGAATCTCCGTCACCGTCCCGACGGTCGAGCGCGGGTTTTTGGATGTCGTTTTCTGTTCGATGGAAATGGCGGGGGAAAGGCCCTCGATGGAATCCACATCGGGCTTTTGCATCATTTCCAAAAACTGGCGCGCGTAGGAGGATAGGGATTCAACATAGCGTCGCTGCCCCTCGGCATAGATCGTATCAAAGGCGAGCGAGGATTTGCCCGAGCCGGATAGTCCCGTCACCACGACCAACTGATCGCGCGGGATATCGACATTAATGTTCTTTAAGTTATGTTCCCGCGCCCCACGGACGGCAATGGTTTTCAGCATATCGTTCTTACTTTGTTCTATTACCGTTTTGTTGTAATACGCCCTGATATAGAGCGCAAGAGGGAAAAGATAAATAGGGGACATCTGGGGGGATTGATATGTCCGGCAGGTGGCATAGGTTACAAACTCGACACATTCTACAAGGAGCTTTTTTCATGTCATACGAACTTTATACAAAAGCCGGGTCCTGCTCGATGGCGGTCCACGCTATTATGAATGAGCTGGGGCTGAACCCGAAAATCCACGTGATGGAGCAGGGGCCGCAAGGATTAAAGTCGCCCGAATATCTTAAAATAAATCCACGCGGCAATGTGCCGTGTCTGGTTGAAGATGGCAAAGCCATGATCGAGGGCGCTGCGATCATCACTTATCTATGTGGCAAGGAAGGCAAGCTGATGCCCAAGTCGGGCTGGGAGCGCGCCCAGGCGCTGCAATGGCTGATGTTCTGCAATTCGACCTTGCATCCGGCCTATAGCCGCACGTTCTGGATCAATTCGAACCTGCCTGAAGACCAGCGCGACGCGGCCCTGAAAGCGGCCCGCGCTCAAATCCAGCAATTGTGGGATTACGTCGAGGGAGAGTTGGAAAAATCCGGTAACGCTTATCTGTGCGGTTCCGAACCCAGCGCGGCGGACTTCCTGATGACGACCGTCGCCAACTGGAACCCTGCGGCGTACCAATTCGGCGCCAAGACCAAGGCGATTCTGAAGAACATCTCGGCCCGTCCAAGCTATCAACAGGCGCTGGTCGCCGAGAAGATAGAATACAAGGCCGCTGCGTAATAAAATTGTTCTGTATAACGCCCAGCCCCGCCATTGACGGCGGGGCTGTTTGTTTTATAGTGACCCCATTCAACATATATCCAAGGAAGGCAAATTATGGCTGGCAGCGTGAACAAGGTTATTTTGGTGGGCAATCTCGGAGCTGATCCTGACGTCCGCTCGATGCAATCGGGGGACGAAGTCTGCAACCTGTCGATCGCGACATCCGAAAGCTGGAAGGATAAAAATTCAGGCGAGCGCCGTGAAAAAACCGAATGGCACCGCGTGGTGATTTTCAATCAGGGTCTTGTGACGGTTTGCAAAAACTACCTGAAAAAAGGCGCGAAGGTTTATATCGAGGGGCAACTCGAAACCCGCAGCTGGGAGCAGGACGGCCAGAAAAAATACACGACCGAAGTTGTGTTGCGTCCGTTCCGTGGCGAGCTGACGATGCTCGATTCCCGTCATAGCGGCGGCGGCATGAGCAGCGGGCCGCAGGATAATTATCAAGCCAATCAATCGTCCGGCGGCCAACGTCAAAATGCCCCTATTGACCAATTTGAAGATGAAATCCCTTTTTAGTATAATAATGAAATGCGCATTCTAGCCGGCCTTCTCGTCCTTTTTCTCTCTGTGCCTGTTATGGCGCAGGAGACAGGCGCACCTGACCCGGAACGCGTCAAACTGGCGGAACAGATGCACGAAATATGGCCGATCCGCCCTCGCGTGGAAACCGCATTAAATGTCATCGCCGAGACCATGCCTGAAGAAAACCGTCTGGCTTTCAAGGCGCAAATGCGCAAAGGCATTCAGTTCGATGCGCTGGAGCAGGAATCGGTCAACGCCATGGCCCGTATCTTTACCGAAGACGAGCTGACAAAAATGGTGGCGTTCTATGGCTCGGCAGAAGGTCGCTCCATTTCGGCAAAAACCGAAGATTACGAGATCGCGCTACAGCCCGTTTTGTCGAAAATGATGGACAAAGCCCTGCTTGATACGCGCCTTGGCCAGCCCCCGAATTCAGCGCAATAACCCATACATTGTAACCCCTCACCCGATCTCGCCTGTTGGCTCGATCACCCTCTCCCGCCGGGAGAGGGAGGGGCCCCGCGCCAGCGGGGAGGGTGAGGGGCAAAACGGGTTAATTTTACCAACAAAATCAACGGCATAAACAAGTTGAAAAGCGCGCGGTTTCGCTTGTTTATACCCCCCCGATTTGCTACAAAAAACCATACAAATTTTACGCGATTCTTATAAGGTTTTTGCATGTCCGATACGGCCCCGAACGAGCCTCCTGTCCAGCCCACCGTCACCATCGAAGACGAGATGCAGCAGTCCTATCTCGATTACGCGATGAGCGTGATCGTGAGCCGTGCATTGCCCGATGCG
>CAYSGL010000174.1:0-3902 GCA_964430725.1 uncultured Pseudobdellovibrionaceae bacterium | reverse complement strand
TAACCAACTGAACTACACCCGCCTTTTGGTGGTCTTACATACCGATTTCGTTTCCCCGCTGTCAAGCGAATAAACCATCATTTTTTCCTTGTGACCCATATTTATACATAATATACAAAACTCATGTCGCCCGAACCGAAAAAAGTCATACTCTTTGACCAAGATGATACCACTGTCATCTCGCTTGCGCTCATGCTTCGCCGCCAGGCCGAGCTTATGCAGGCCATACTTTTTTCGGATCACTATCTTCGACAAGAACCGCCAGAACAACAAGCGCTGGCGCAAAATGATCGCGACAAATATTTCATTGGCCAAATCAGGTCATTAAAAGGCGATTTTTATAATACGGCCGCACGCGTTCCGGGTATAGAAGTCTGGCAAAAAGATCAATATCTGCATATGACGGATATGATGGAAAAGTGGGGCGATTCCGCGCCCAAGGCCGCCCAAGATTTCCTTGAGCAGCATTTCAAACCGATCGAGATCAAGGCGGTTGAAGGGATTGCCAATGTCATTCATAGCTTGAAAGAGCAAGGGGCCATTCTTGTCATGCTGACCGATGCCCTGCCCGACCATGCGATGCGTACGGCCCTGACATCCGAGCTTGTCGATGGTATTTTTGATTTGGTTATCAGTCGGGACTTTATTCAAAGACGCAGTGATGGCCCATTTCAAATTACGCCATATGCGGAAACCATACTGCAAGCAACACCGCATTATATTGTGAAAAATGTCGATCGTTACCCAAAAGATTATCCGGAAATCTACCCTCTTATCGCGAAGTTGCTGAATGTAACCGTCGAGGACATGGCCCTGATTGACGATCACAAAGGTGTTTGCGACCGTGCAATGGAAGCCGGCGTTAAAACCCTGCTCGCCTACTACGCCCCCTTGTGCGACACGGGCCGCTTGGCGGTTAACGCGTTCAGCCATTGGACCAACTATTACAAGATCAAGGCAGATTTTCTGCGCGCTATGGATGAAACCCCCGCGACAGCCGCAGGCAACCACATCGTTCTACGCCACCCTTCCGAGATAAAGCAGTATATTTCAGGGGCTCCCGGAGCGGAAACGTGCCATATCTCTGCCGGCGCAAGTGTACGCTCGGCCCCCAACGGCCTCTCGCTTTTGCTTACGCCGCCAACAGCGCACTCGGCTCCGCCACAAACGCCAGATCCAGCGACTCCGCAACCCCTTGGTGTGTAATCTCGCCGGCACAGACATTCAGCCCCATACGCAATGATGGATTATCGCGCAAGGCGCCCTGCCAGCCTTTATCCGCCAACTGCAGCGCATAGGGCAGAACGGCATTGTTCAGCGCATGCGCCGATGTAACAGGCACCGCCCCCGGCATGTTCGCCACACAATAATGAATGACACCGTCAACAGTATAAACGGGATCATTATGGGTTGTGGCGTGACTGGTTTCAAAACAGCCGCCCTGATCGATCGCAATATCGACAACGACAGACCCATCGCACATGGAAGCAATCATATCTTTTGTCACCAGCTTTGGCGCACTTGCGCCAGGTACCAGCACTGCCCCGATGACCAAATCAGCCGTTTCGACATAGCGTTCGATCGAATCGCGGCTTGATTGCACCACGCGTGCGCGGCTGCCAAAATATTTGTTCAGGACGCGGATCTGGTCATGCGATTTTTCAAGGATAACCACGTTAGCCTCCAGCCCGATGGCCATGCGCGCCGCATTGAAACCGGACACACCGCCGCCGAGCACAACAACGCGCGCCGGCTCGACGCCGGGAGATCCGCCGATCAACCGTCCGCAACCGCCCAGATGTTTCAGCAGATAGGCCCCGCCGACCTGAATTGATAGGCGTCCCGCAATCTCGCTCATCGGCTCAAGCAATGGCAATCCCCGGCCATTCGTGCCCGTCACAGTCTCGTACGCAATGGCGATACACCCCGAGTCCATCAAGCCTTGGGCTTGTTCCGGATCAGCGGCCAAATGCAGGTATGTAAACAGGACCTGCCCCTCACGCAGCATCTTGATCTCTCCAGCCTGCGGCTCCTTAACCTTGACGATCATATCGGCTTTGTCGAAAACCGTTCTGGCGTCAGGGGCAATCTCCGCGCCTGCGCTGATATAATCCTGATCTGAAAGATTGATACCGGCCCCGCATCCCGTCTCGACCAAAACCTTGTGCCCATGCGCGACAGCCTCCTTGACCGACGCGGGCACCATCCCGACGCGATGTTCTTGTGCCTTTATTTCCTTTGGTACGCCGATAAGCATGTTGCCTCCTTGAGTTGAATATGTATCAAACCTGTATCAAAGATTGGCACTTGGCAAGCGGCACTGCAACAATCTTGCCGCAAAAAGACCTTGGACCCGGCGCAAAGCCTCGCAACTTTCGCCACAGATCAGGTGTTGGATAAACGGTAAGACAACGAACAAGCCATAGGAGAAAAAACCATGTTCACCGTTATCCAGGATGCCCTAGCGGACAGCGAATTCAACGCGCTCGATACCTATCTGATCGAGGCTGTTTCAACTATTAAATATCCGGCAAAATAAGAGGATGTTTTGCCATCCAAAACTTGCGAGGCAAGCGAAGGATGGTGGGCGTTGAGAGGGTCGAACTCCCGACATCTTCGGTGTAAACGAAGCGCTCTACCACTGAGCTAAACGCCCTTGTCGAATGGACGGTTATCAGTAGTCGCAGACCGGGCTTTTTTCAAGTGAAAAATGCACAAAAAAACCCCGCACAAGCGGGGCTTTTTCCGTCATCGGAGGCCGATGAGCGTTTCAGCTTATTTTTTGCCGTCATTAACAGCGTCTTTAAGCTCTTTACCGGCTTTGAACTTCGCATTCTTGGAAGCCGGGATATTGATGCTCTCGCCCGTACGCGGGTTGCGGCCCGTGGTGGCGGCGCGCTCGGAAACAGAGAAGGTACCAAAGCCGACCAGACGAACGTCATCGCCTTGCTTCAGCGTGGTCGTGATAGCCTGAAGCATGGCTTCAATGGCTTTTTGCGAGTCTGCTTTGGACAGGCCTGCTTCGTTTGCGACTTGATCAACTAGATCCTGTTTGTTCATGGGAGTCCCCTTTTCGTGTGTTGAACATGTTAAAATCGACGTCGGGGCGCACGGTGTACACCGTAAAAAGCGCAGAATTCCAACGATTCGGTTGAATCTTTTGTAGGCCTTTTCAACGGCCTACTCAATGCCGAATCACGGTTTCTCCCTTGTTTTCTGCGGAATCCGGGGATATTTCGTCCATTTTGGGCGATTTCTCCGTTGAAATCGGCTCCGGCAAGCGGATTAAGGCATGGCCAAGCACCTCCTCAATCGTATTGACCGGCACGATTTCAAGCCCCTTCTTGACCTTATCAGGGATATCAACGAGGTCTTTTTCGTTCTCGATAGGGATCAGGACCTTTTTGATGCCGCCGCGCATAGCCGCCAGCAGTTTTTCTTTCAGCCCGCCGATCGCGGTGACATAGCCGCGCAGGTTGATCTCCACAGTCATTGCAATGTCCTTGCGGATTTCGATACCGGTCAGGGACGAAATAATTGCTGTGGTCATCGCGGCCCCGGCGGACGGTCCGTCCTTGGGGGTTGCGCCTTCCGGCACGTGTACATGGATATTCAGCTCTTTCAGGCGTTCATAATCAATCCCGAATTGCGCCGCTCGCGATTTGATCAGCATTTCGGCAACGGTAATCGATTCCTTCATCACATCTTTCAGGTTCCCGGTGGTAGACACCTTGCCGTCCTTACCCGGCATCGTGACCGCTTCGATTGAGAGCAGGTCGCCGCCAAATTCAGTGTAGGCAAGTCCCGTCACAACGCCGACGCGATCCTGCAAATCGATCTCGCCATAGCGATATTTTTTCACGCCCGCATATTTTTCCAGCTGTTTGGGGGTGATATTCACC
>CAYSGL010000173.1:0-3913 GCA_964430725.1 uncultured Pseudobdellovibrionaceae bacterium | reverse complement strand
ACACCAGCCCCGGGCACTCGGGCGTGCCGCGGTTGACGCGCGAGCGCATGCGCAAAAGCGTCAACGCCATGGCCGAAATTCATGCCGAAGAACGCGTGCTCGACGCGCTGGTGGGCGAGAACGCAGGCGAAGCCACGCGCGATTCCTTCCGCGCGAAATTGCGCAAGGGCGATTTTAATGACAAGGAAATCGAACTCGACCTGGCCGACAATTCAAACCCGATGGCCAACATGTTCGACATTCCCGGCATGCCGGGCGCCAGCATGTCGATGGTTTCGATCGGCGATATGCTTGGCAAGGGGTTCGGCGCAAAAACCAAGCGCAAGAAAATGAGTGTGGCGGAATCATACGACGTGTTGATGGCCGAAGAAGCGGACAAGCTGCTTGATGAAGACAAAGTCATCCACGACGCGCTCGACCTGGTCCAGCAAAACGGCATCGTATTTATCGACGAAGTTGACAAGATCGCGGCCCGCCACGATGCACGCGGCGGCGATGTATCCCGCGAAGGGGTTCAGCGCGATTTGCTCCCTCTGATTGAAGGCACGACGGTTGCCACCAAACACGGCGCGGTCAAAACAGACCATATTCTGTTTATCGCATCGGGCGCATTCCATTATGCGAAGCCCAGCGATCTGCTCGCCGAATTGCAGGGGCGCTTGCCGATCCGCGTTGAACTGCGCGCACTGACACAGGAAGATTTTAAACGCATCCTCACCGAACCCGATGCCTGCCTCATCACGCAATATAAGGCGCTGATGAAAACCGAAGGCGTGACGCTCGACTTCACCGAGGACGCGATCGACGAAATCGCGCGCATTGCTTTCGAGGTCAACGAGACAGTCGAGAATATCGGCGCGCGCCGCCTGCTCACCGTCATGGAAAAACTGCTCGATGACATTTCCTACACCGCATCGGACCGCGACGGCGAAACCATTATCATCGACCGCGCCGACGTTCTCAAAAACGTCTCCGAACTTGCCAAGAATGCCGATTTGAGCAAATTTATTTTATAGCGCCAATGCCCTTTGCCCCAAAGGATCAATCTGCGGACGCAGGCCGATTTTACATCGACTGGCAGCAACCTGCGCCGGATTAAAAATATCCATGCAGATCAGGAAATGATCATGCGGCGCAAGCCACGCCTCGCCCAACGCAAGAAGATCGCCTTGCGGCGACGCGGCCATGCGGCGCGCGGCCTTGTCGGTTTCCCAATTCCCCATATTGATTTGCGCCCGAACAACTTGCATCCGCCCGTCCGGACCGACCACCTGCACTGTGCGATAATCATTCAGGAAGAAGGGCGGCGTACGATTCGTCACGACTTCATAATGAATGTTGGGCCGCAGGACCGCCGCAACAATAACCGATTGATTCCGCCCGATAACGGGGCCGCCTGCATCATGGATCAGGCACGCATACAACGCGGAAATGTCCTCGCAATACACATCCTGAAAAGAGCGGATACGTATCCCGTCATGGAAAGCCGTATGCCTGACCAATTCCGGATCGTCATGGATCAGGTCGATTAAATCGGCGATTTGCACGGCGTGCGTTATCCCGCCCATATCAAGTCCGGAAAAACGCCGTGTCGTCCGCATATCATTTGCGGCCGCCTCTTGTTCGTGATGCCACCTCTCCCCCGGCAGGCCCAACGGCAGCAAAAATTTATTCTCGCCATTCTCCTTGCCATTTACCCGCACGCAAAATTGTCGCAAGGACGCATAGCGCGCCGGGTGATCGCACCGGTGCGACAGCGCATCGCGATGACGGATAAAATGATTGCCGACCACGTGATAGAGTTCGCGCACATCGCCTATAACCTCCCCGGTGACACGCGAAAATGTCTGACTTGTCGTTTTTCTGCGGGCGGCACTAACAAAATTCAATTTCACCCGCCTGTTTTTTACCAGACAATCGGTGCAGTAAAATTCGTGATAGGGCTGAACGGCGACGTGTGATGGAAGGGCTGGACCAATCCGCTCCGGCCTAAAGAGTTGCGTGGCGGACACAACTTTCTTTTCTCCCGTACGGGTATCGATCCGTGTTGCCGTTTTAATATGATCGCTGCTCATTGCGCCGGGACGGGAGCGGGGAGGCACGTGACATCCAGCGGCGAGCCAAGCTTTAAAACAAGGCAAAACTGGCGAGACTCTTCACGCCGGAGCGTAAATTCACTGCACAAAGCCAGCACACCCGGTTCTGCGCGCATTGTTCGAAATATGTAGGGAGAAACACCTTCGAGAGAGGGAATAATATTGCTTTCACCTTTGGGGCCGCGCGCCGTCACCGCTCTGAACTCTGCCAGTCCCTTGTCGGATATCAGCCGAGTCGCTTGCGGCAACCTCACAAGAACCGGGCGCTCAAAACTGGCGCGCCATTCATCTTCAGCAACTTTGGCGGCGCACTCCATGAAGGCCCGACCTAGCCGGTAGGTAGCCGCCGGATATCTTAAATCGAATAGGTCAGAGGTATCAGACGTCAACTGAGCGGCCAGCAAATGAACGGATGGACGCTCGCACGAAAACGGCGGCATGGCCACCCTCAAGGCGTGTGGATCGAACGACCGTGTCATACGCAACCCCCATGGCTGTTATGCATGCTCTTTATACGGCTACTCTACGGTTATGTCAACTACACGGTACGGTTGAAATTATAGCGCTTTTGTATTGGCGCCGATAAATCGACATAGGTGCGCGGCGGCGTGCGGGCGGGACTATCCCCGCCAAAGGCCGATATGACCGCATCGGCTGGGCTGCGGCCCGTCTGGTATTGCGCGATGGCGCTGGCCGTCCCCGCCACCGCCCCGATCGGGCCGCCGAACAGCGCACCGCCGATAATTTGCGCCAGCCCCCCGATCGTATCACCGCTTACGTGCCGATAGGCAATATTCACCAGTGGAATATGCTGAAGCGGGTTGATAATATCCAGAAAATCGGAAAAAGACGGGGCCTGCGGGGAATCTGGCGCTGCACCTTGCGTATCGGCATAGTCTGCGCGGACCGGCGCGGCGGGCTGGTAAACCGGCATCGGCCCCGCCGTGCGCGCCTCATGCGCGGGCGTACGCCGTACGAACGCCTCTTTGGGCGCTCCCTGGGGTGTATCCAGCGCGGGGAACTGGGCGAGCATAAGCGCGAAACTCCCTTGTATTCTGCCGGCGGCTCCGGCAAGCTTGGCCTGTGCAGCCAAGGGGAACGATGCAAGCCCCATGCCAGCCAGTGACGGACGATCAGGAAGACGCGCGATGGACGAGATAGGATACCGGACGGACAATGACGCGCTGGCGCCGATTTTGCGCCAGATTGCGGCAAATGCCGCCAAAATGGGGGCGGATGCGGCTTACAGCCTGAACTGGCAGGGCGGAGTGCTGGTGGTTTTATATGGGGACAGGATGCTTGCAACACTTCCTGCCCCTGTAAAAATAGGGACGGTTTATAATTTATTGCAGGCGCATTTACGCCGTTCCATCATTGATTCCCTGCCGGAAGATATTACGATCGGCCCTTATCGGTTCGAACCGCGCCGCGCCAACCTGTACCGCATCGACGCGCCCGATGAAGCCATTGCCCTGACGGACAAGGAAGCCGACATTCTGGCGGCCTTATGGATGGCGCCGGATAAATCCCTGTCCCGCGATGCGCTGTTGACGGCGGTCTGGGCGTACGCGCCGGATGCCGAAACACATACGCTGGAAACCCATATCTACCGCCTGCGCCAAAAGATGGAGCGCGATCCGGCTGTGCCTGACCTGCTGGTCAACCGGGACGGGAATTACCTATTAAATTTTTGATTGTAAACGAGATACAGCCTGCTCTATCGAATGCAGGAAGCTGTCGGCTTTTTCCAGGACCAGCGACTCGTGACCGGCGGCGGCCAAACTGTCGAGCGCCTCGGTCAGCCGGTGTATCACCCG
>CAYSGL010000172.1:0-3920 GCA_964430725.1 uncultured Pseudobdellovibrionaceae bacterium | reverse complement strand
CTTTTGCCGCAAGACTGAACGAAAGGGCCAAAAGGATAAAGCCGATCGCAAACAGGCCGGTCTGGACCGTCAGGCTATAACCAAAAGCGCTCAGATCAATCTCACCCGGCAGCTCCAGCAACCATATGGCAGCCAGAACAACGACGGCAATCTGTATCAGGAACCATAAGGCGCGGAGCATTGATTATCCTTCCGCCGTTCAGCCTATCACTCGGACGTGCGCGGGGAAAGGCCGCGAAAACCCTGATTATTATCATTAAAGTCATACGGACGCACAGCCGGCTGCGGTTGCGGCAGGGCATCCATGACAGCGGCAGGATTTTCTACGACAGATCCAAGACTTTCGACAATCGGCGCCGCCTGTTGCTGAATACGCGCGCCAAGCGTGCCGCCCACTTTCGACAAAATCAATTGCTGCATCAGCATCTGGACCTGATTGGCTGTAACTGTGGCCTGTGCCTCTTCAATAAAGGGCTGTGCTGTTTCGGCGGCGGGGCCTTCAAGACGCTGCAATGTGGCGATGGCGCCTTGTACATCACCGCCATCAAGCTGCATCTGCGCTTGATTGATCAAGGCCTGGGTTTGCGTGCCGCCGATCAGCTCGCCGTCTTTTTTCACGCTGAACATCTCGCCCAGACGGGTCTTAAACCTGTCCATAACTGATACATCCTCGCCTTTCAGCGATGATACGGCAATGTCACCGGCCAGCCCGCGAAACTCGTTCGATAATCCTTCGGTCGTCAATACGCCGTTCTGCGCTTGCGGTGCCAAACGATCCAAAGACTCCAGCAATTCAGTATTATCTTCGCCGACAAGATTGCGCAGTAACAGCAAATCTTCTTCAAAGGGAGCCTGCCGGTTAAGACTATCGCGCAGTTGCGAAAAAGCAATCAGCATCGCAGCGGCCTTTAAATCCTGTCCCGAAACACCCTCCAGCGTCTGCCCCAGTGCGCCCTCGCCGCGTTGCGACACTTCAAGTTCCTGATCGATCGACGTCACGCGCGTATCGATGCTGTCGACAATCGTCTGCAATTCCTTCATCGCCGCCGAGAGTTGGTCTTGACCGGCGACGCTTTGTTCGAGATTGCGAATCTTTCCGGCAAGATCCGTCATGCCTTGCGCACCGGTGATCGCTGCGAACTGTTCTTCCAACACGGCAATACGGTCCGATAACGCCCCTGCATCCGGCCCGATGACCGTATCGCGAACGGCTCCCGCCCGTTCCGATAGTTGCGCCATGGTGTTTTGAAGATTGGCCGCCTGCGTCTGCAAGGCATCAAGCTTCTGTTCCATTTTTTCCGGCACGATATTTTTCAGGAAGGAGGCGCGCATATTCACATCCTTTACTTCCTGGCCCAGCGCATCGACATCATTATTCAATAATGCCAGCTGTTGTTCGGTTGCCGCGATTTTTTCTTCGGCTTTTGGTAACAGGAAAAACGCCCCTGCCGCGATCGTTACGGCGATCAGGGCGACGGCTGTCCAGATGCTGGTCGTGACGGCGCGTTGCTGGCTCTGGCGGATGGCGGCCATCAATTCATCATGGTCGTTCCATTCCTTGCGTGTGCGCGGAGCCATCGCAGGCGCGTTATCCCGCACTGCCTCGCGTAGCCTGTCGTTTGCCGCTGCATCGGGCGCAGGCGCTTTGCCCAACAAATCGGCGAGCGACACATTATGCTGTGCGGCGGCGCGGGTTATGTCATCGCGGCGGTTACCGGGAATGACATTCCTTTTTTTCCAGCCTTGAACCGTTGTAACCGGCACATCCATTTTGGTCGCCATCGGACGAATGCCGCCAAAGCGATCGATAATCTCTTCGGCATTTTCTATCGGCTGGTCACTCATCATGTTTTTCCCATTTTTATTTTTAATAATTCCATCATGCCTGCGCGGTCCGGCTGCGGGGCGACAGATATATCTTGCCAGCGCAGGGCAGAGAGAAACTCTACCATACCCGCCCCGAGGCACAAGGCCTTTGTCTGGCTGAATCCCCCTGTAAGGGCTTTGTTTTCCGCCAGTTTCACAAAGATTTGGGCCGCCCGAGCCGAGAAAAACAGGACCATATCCACATCATATGGCCAATCAAGTTCCTCTACGGGGACGGTTTCATACAAAACTGTTTCGATGAGGCCTTCGACATGCGCCGCCAGCGGATATGAGATCTCCCGGGCGCGCGCGTATAAATAAGGGCCATCATCCGGTCGAAGCAAACAGGCCAGACTTTTTCCCGTCCCATCGGCCTGATATATCTCCTGAAATCCCTGTTTGCCTGCCTCCGCTGCCGTCTGGGGGCCAACCGCATAAACAGGCAGATCGCGCCGCGATGACAGGGCGGCAAAACGGCTTACGCCATAGGCGCTGGTAAAGACCAGCGCGTTATATAAAGACGGATCGGGCAGAACAGCCTTGATATTATTATAACGATAAAGCGGATGAACAACCGCTTCTCCCCCCATCGCCGCAACACAGGCGGCATAGGGCTGCGCCAGCTCTTCCTCCCGCGTAATCATCACGCGCATTATGCCAGCGCCCCCGGCGGCAATCGGTCTTTCAAGGTACACGCCAGTGTCTCGCCGAAAGACGTCGCTTCGCTGGTTGAAGAAATGGCCCGCACGCCTCCCTCCTCCCATAATTCGGAGCCATCGAGCCGCGCGACCGCAATCAAAAGCGACATGTCGTCCCCTTTCAATCGCGCATGCGCGCCGATCGGCGTATGGCACGACCCGTCAAGCACCTGCAGTGCCGCCCGCTCCGCCGCCGCGCAGAACCCCGTCTCCTTGTGGTGGATCGCATCAAGAAGACCGCGCGTCTGCACATCCTCAAGGCGTGTTTCAATAGCAACAATTCCCTGTCCGCAGGCGGGGCACATAATATCTGTGCTCAACGGATGAATATAATCCCCATCGATATCCAGACGGCGCAGTCCGGCCATCGCCAGAAATGTCGCATCGACCTGATGATCCCGCAATTTATCCAGACGTGTCTGCACATTGCCGCGCAAGGGAACCACGGTTAAATCGGCCCGGCGATGCATGGCAAAAGCCTGCCTGCGAACCGAAGAAGTGCCAATCACTGCCCCTTGCGGCAGGGCTTCGATACGATTGGCAGAAAAGCAAACCAGCGCATCGCGCGCGTCTTCGCGCGGCAGGACATGATCCACACCGACCCCATCCGGCAAAAAAGACGGCACATCCTTCATCGAATGGACGGCGCAATCGATCCGTCCGTCCAACAACGCTGCCTCGATTTCCTTGACGAAAAGCCCTTTGCCGCCGTCCTTTTCGGACAGCCGGTTTTCGCCTTCTTCCGGTTTCCAGTCGCCGGACGTGGTGATCGTCACGATTTCACATGCCAGATCCTCATGCGCCGATGTCAGGGCGTCGACCACCATTTGCGTTTGTAATTGCGCCAGCGGCGATCCGCGTGTACCGATTTTTAAGATATTCTGAACCATAGCCCAACTTGTAGGCGCTTTACAGGAAGATGAAAAGATGCAAAACCCTCAACCATGATTGTTCTGGGGATCGAAACATCCTGTGATGAAACCGCCGTCGCCGTTGTACGCGACGATGGGACGATTCTTTCCAATCAGGTTTTGAGCGAAATCAAACAACAGCAAAAATTCGGCGGCGTTGTACCGGAAATCGCCGCGCGCGCGCACCTCGACCATCTGGATGTTTTAATCAAAGGGGCAATACGCGAAGCGAACCTGTCTTTCGCAGAACTCGATGGCGTGGCGGCCACCTGCGGCCCCGGTTTGATCGGCGGGGTGATGGTCGGCATGATGGCGGGTAAGGCCATCGCCGCCGCGCACGATAAACCTTTCCTTGCCATCAATCACCTCGAAGCGCACGCCCTGACCCCGCGCCTGACGGACAAGATTGATTGCCCGTATCTGCTCTTGCTCGTTTCCGGCGGAC
>CAYSGL010000171.1:0-3954 GCA_964430725.1 uncultured Pseudobdellovibrionaceae bacterium | reverse complement strand
TGATGGCGAAGGCGCGACCAGTTCCTGTCCCGATGGGGTTTTGATGCTTTTCCCATCCAGCTGAACCGCATAGCCGTCATCGGTCTTTTTTGTCGATACCAGAGTGTAGAATTTTTTCATGGTTTTTATATCTGTTACGCCGTTTATCCTAGCGAAGGCAGGCATCCCGCACGCCGCTTGTCCGGTTCCGATTATTATAGAAACATTCCAGCGGTTGCAACGCGCCATTTTCAAGGCGCAAGGCGGGAACACTCACCGGTCCGTCCATACCGCGCATCGTCTCGATATCCAGCTGGATCGGTGGCAAATCACCGCGCGCCGCCCACCGCTCCAACAAGCGTTGAACCGGACGCATGGTATCGGCATCATAGGTGGAAAAACGGGCCTGCAATGCGCGCTGGCCGCGATCGGGCAGATAGGTTGCCTCTCCCGCAAGCCCCGGTCCGTTTAACGTCATCGTGGTGCGTACAGGCAAACTGGACAAGCGGTAGGCCCCGCCCATCGTGCGCGTCAACGGCACAAGAGCGTCGATCCGCACCGCCCCCGCCTGCCCCCTGATAGCCAGAGCGCTGCGCGTTTCATCAATCGCCAGCGAGTCGATCCGCACAGGCTCCGTCCCTGTGATGGCGGAATCAAACCGCGCGCCTTCAATCGTCAAGGCGGAAAAACGCGGCATGCCGACCATGACCGACCATAGTGAGACGCGAACCGTCACACGGCCCGCCTCAATCATCGCCTTGTCGGGATCGTCGATCGCCCAAAAACGGATATCCGTCATATCCATGATGATCTGCGGGAAAAAGGAAATATCGTTAAGCGTGCCGATATCGGCGGGATACCCCGATATTTGCGTCAGATAGCTTTCAAACCCCACTTCCAGCTGGTCAGGGGATCGCTCTACCCATTTCAACATGATGATGCCGATCAGCATCGCCGCCGCAAGGCCGATCGCCAGATATTTTAAGACTGATTTTAAAAAGCGTTTGGCGCGCACAATCATACCCCTATGGGCGCTGGGCGGAACCGCCGCCGAACTGGATCACGCCGGTACTCACCATGGCGCGGCACAAGGTCATGGACGCGCAAACCGCCGGCGTCAGGCCGCGCTCTTCCACCAGATCCCAGAACGCCATACGGATATCGGCATATTGGGTTGTATCGTTGGCCAGCTTGTCCGCATCGACATTATCGGGCAAGAGCGGAATAGGTGCACAGCGTTTTTCGGCAATGCATTGTTGATACTGACCGCCTGTGCGAATGCGGCCCGATTTAATATCCTGCGCTGTTTTTTGCATGCGTCCCAAAAATCTTTCGATCTCTGCGGGAATATTGATGCGGTAATTTTGTTCGATCAGGCCAACATCGCGGCACAAACCCGGCACCGGTTTTTGCTGCAAGGCCGGTTCGACACAGCGCTCGGACAGCCTGACCCAGTCTTTACGGCGCAGTGTCTTGGCGAAAATATGTTCTTCCAAGGTCGGATAGCTGTCGATGTAATCTTCAAGGATAAACGCGTTCGGTGTCGCCAGCCCTTGTATATAGGCCTCGCTCCACTTGACCTTGGCCAGCTGGACATAGAGTAATCCCGCCGCCAGCAGAATACCAAGCAGCGCCGGTAATATCCGCGCACTGTCCAGCGCCCAGAAGACAACCAGCGTAATCACCATATACCCGATCACCAGGAACAAATGGCCAAAATCCAGATAGCTGAAAAACGTGATCAGGAACAAGGCCTGCAACGCCAGCAAAGGCCCGCCAATGAAAAGCGCCATTTTCCGGCGCTTGTCTATTTCCGTGTCGTCGATCAGGGAATCATCGCTCATATCGTTGCCAGTATAACGGATAAAAAACCCGCTTGGCAAAAGCGATTGTGGATTATACGTCTGAAAACAGGCCTTTGGCCGCTTTCTGGTCGAATCCGAACGCCTCGAAGGTTCTTTTCATATCATCCGGCAGTGGCGCGGACAGCGTCATCACCTTGCCCGTCTTCGGGTGGCGGAAGCTCAGGGAATGTGCATGGAGATGCAGTCGGCCCGATACGCCCGGCCCCTCGATGATTGCGTCCGCCCCACCATATTTACGATCGCCCAACAGCGGGCAACCCAGCATTTCCGCCGCATGGACGCGGATCTGGTGGGTGCGGCCCGTACGCGGCATAAAGGCGACAAACGCCGCGCGGCTGGATGCGAAATCAGCAACCTCATACAAGGTCGAAGCGCGCTGGCCGTTTTCCTCGTCAATCACCATCTTGTCTTTATCACTGCCCGTTTCCAGTTTCAGCAACGCCGCGCGGATATCGCCTTGCAACGGGCTGGGCACACCGACCGTCACCGCCCAGTATATTTTCTTCATATCGCGGCCCGCGAACATCGCGCCCAGTTTGCGCGCCATCTCCGCCGAGCGTGCCAGCAACAACACGCCCGATGTGTCCTTATCCAGACGGTGAACCAGACGCGGCTTGACCCCCTCCTTGTTCACCAGCGCTTCAAGCATGCCATCAATGTGGCGCTCGATCTTGTTCCCGCCCTGCGAAGCAATGCCCGAAGGTTTATTGATCGCGAGGATTTCACCATCATCATAGATAACCGCGCGCTGCATCAGCTCCGCATCTTCATCGCGCAAGCGATAGCCGTCCTGTTTTTCCTTATATTGAACCGGCGGCAGACGGATTTCCTGCCCCGCGCTCAGGCGTGTATCCGGCTTTGCCCGTTTGCCGTCGATACGAATTTGTCCGGTGCGGATCAGTTTCTGTGCCAGCACGAACGGGACTTCGGGCGTGTGCCGCTTCATCCAGCGGTCCAGGCGCTGACCGTCATCGTCGTCGCTGACCTTGAAATGGCGAACATCATTCATGCTGAAAAAATCCTTACGAGGTAAAGGCCGGCAAACAGACCGGCAATCGATATAATGACACTGGCGGCGATATAGAGTGCACTCATCGCCACTTCACCGCGTTCATACAGGGTAACGGCATCCAGTGAAAAAGTTGAAAAAGTAGTCAGGCCGCCCAAAAAACCGACAGTCAGGAAAGAGCGCGTCTCCTGCGGCGGCTGCCACACATGCGCAAACAGGCCGATCGCAAGCCCCATGACGAAAGACCCCGTCACATTGATAAACAGCGTGCCCCACGGAAAGGCAACGCCGAACGACACCGCCCCGACATTCACAAAATGACGGGTGACAGCGCCCAGCGCGCCTCCGGCGGCAATGGATAGGACCGATAACATCGGCTCAATATCGGCTTTTCCACAAAGCGCGTCAATGCGTGGTTTTGCTCACCCACGCATCGCCCTGTTTCTTGTATTTCTGTTTCACCGCCGCCCAAGCGACCTTATGGGCCGTTTCCTCGCGGTCGGCATCGCCGCGCCGGTCTTGGGGGTTTTTATATTCCTCGTAGGCGCTGTTATAGGCGGATTTATAAATCTGCTTGGCATGGCTGGGCAGATTGTCCTTCACACCTTTGGGCAACTGGCTGATCGAACGATAGGGCATGGTTTCACCTCCTTTGATCAGGGATGCTCCACCAACTTACTCCGCGCCCAGTTTGTTCCGCAGCTTGTTCCAGTAATCGAGGCGTTTGATAATCTCGCGCTCGAACCCGCGCTCGAACGGTTGATAAAATTTCTCGCGGTTCATGTCTTCGGGGAAATAATCCTGCCCCGAAAAACCGTGCTGCGTATCGGGGTCATACTGATACCCCGCCCCATACCCGACATCTTTCATCAATCGCGTTGGTGCATTCAAAATATGTTTGGGCGGCATCAGTGAACCTGTTTGCTTCGCACTCACCACCGATTGTTTATACGCCACATAGCCCGCATTCGATTTCGGTGCGGTCGCCAGATAAATCAACGCTTGCGCCAATGCCAGCTCCCCTTCGGGAGAGCCAAGACGCTCATACGCCTCCCATGCACTAATGCACACGGGCAACGCTTGCGGATCGGCCAGTCCGAT
>CAYSGL010000170.1:0-3972 GCA_964430725.1 uncultured Pseudobdellovibrionaceae bacterium | reverse complement strand
AAACAGCGAAACGATTGTCGTTTTAAAATTATCTATTTTTTTCTTGCGGGATGGGCGGGAAATATTTTGAGCAGGGCGTCAAACGCGTCCTGCTCTTTTTCCTGTAGCGTCCTGTATTTCTGAATCAGGTCTTTTTCTTTTCTGTTCAGGTCTTCAAAAGCAGGCGCATTCGGCGCGGAATCGCCCGTAATATCATACGGCCCGACGTTCAGCGCTTTGGCCAGCCGCTTGATCCAGTCATATGTCAGCTGTCGCTGGCCCTTTTCCAGTTTGTTGATCTGGGCCGCTGTGGTCGGCGGATCCACTTCCTCCGCCAGCCGATGCATCGACCAGCCCTTAAGCTCTCTGAGTAATCGTATTTTATTGGACATATATGTCCATTAACGGCGAAAAACACATCGCGTCTATTACCATATTGGTCATTAATTGTATTTTAATATCCATTATGGATATAATAGGTCAGGGCATAGGACTTAGAGGAGGGGCTATGAAACAGGGATGGTTTAAACAAATTCGGGCGAAACTTCTTTTAACGACATCAATATGTGTTGCGTTACTTACGGGGCAGAGCGCTATGGCACAGTCTGTAACAACGACGACTGTAACGACGCATAGCTTTGATTTTCCGGGAAGTGAGGCAAGAGAGACAGTCAATATTAGCGTTTCTAGTAACTGTCCAACCGGAGACGGTGATGGCGACTATGGCGATCCGCTGGTTTTGGATTTGAATGGAGACGGCGTTATTGATTTTTTGGACGAGGCGTTTGGCGTGCTGTTTGATATGACGGGCGATGGACGGCTTGAGGCAACGACATGGGTTGGCCCTGATGACGGGTTTGTCGTGATGGACCGCAACAAGGACGGTGCGATTAACGACCATTCGGAAATGTTTGGGACGAACGGCATGCGCGGGTTCGAACATCTGGGACTTTATGATTCCAACCATGACGGCAAAATCGATGCCGATGATGATGTATGGGAGGAGCTTCTGGTATGGCGTGATGAAAATAGTGACGGCGTATCGCAGGAACACGAACTGAAATCGCTTGAAGCCTATAATATCCAAAGCATCGGGCTGGATTATGAGAAAACGGCCTACTGGACGAAGGGAAGTCAGGTTATTTCGGAAGGGTCTTTCGAAACAACCGATGGGGTTATACGGAAGGCCGTAGATGCTGCTTTTACATTTTTCACAAATATATCGCAGGATATCGGGCGCGCCATATCCGGCCGTTCATAAATTTGCTTTTACCCACTCCACAAAAAGAACCCCGGTGTTTCGTCCTTAGGACAAAGCACCGGGTTATTTGTGGACTGGCCCTGTTTTTCACGAAGAGCGAAGCGAAAAAGCCCTGTTAATTGCACCATAAAGGCTTTCTTTGTTACCATAATATTAACCTTTTGCAGGAGACAATGAAAGGTAATAACGGGGGCTATAATGAAAAACAGATTATTTTTAACAACGGCGATCTGCGCGCTGGCATTAGCGGTAGGCATATCCGGTGTGCAGGCCGTTGGCTATGGGTATCAGGCACACTCTAACGAAGTCAGGACCACAACCACAACGATCCATATCTACGATTTTCCGGATAGCGATCCTGTGAATATTAGTAGGCACGTACGAAAAATTGGTCGATGTCCTACCTGCTCGGACGGTGATCAATTTGCTAATTTAATATGCAACACAGAAAGCTGTTTTGCCTATGACGCCAAGGTGTTGATGGCGGATGGTACCGTGAAAAAAATCGGTGAAATTGTCGTCGGCGATAACACGGCCTATGGCGCTGTGCGGCAGACTTATATCCGCCGCTTTGACCAAGGCCGGACGGCTACGCAGGATTTCCAGATCGTGTATCGCGGTGGGCTGTATGAATATCGCGGCATTCTGGTGACAGGGAACCACGTGGTGAAAACGAATGGCCGCTGGACCGCGATTGCCGAGCTGGACGATGTACAGCCCGTTTTCGCGCCGCATGTGGGCAATGTGTATAATCTGGATGTCGAGGGCGGGGTTATTCCGGTGGTGGATACCGATGGCGCGATAATTCCGTTCCTGGATGACAAGCAATTCATCGCGGCAAAACATCTGGTGGCATGATGCGGCACTTTATCCTGACCATTCTTGTGGCAACGTTCGTTCCGGCCGCCGCGTTTGCGCAAGGCGTTTTCTTTCGAATTGATATCGCCAAGGAAATTAGCGGCAAGACGCTGTGGGCCGAAGATTTCCCCGATCGGTATTATTTCGCACAGGACGGGACGTTCCTGTTGCAATATGCCGCCGCGCGACAGGGTTTTCAGGCCGGCGATGTGCGGGCGGGTCGTTGGCATGTCGATGATAAATATTTATGCCTGCGGTTCGATGCTGAACCAAATCCGGTTTGTTATCTGGTCAATAAAGATCCCAACGGTTTTCGCCGATGGGGAAAATATGATGATCTCTATTATGTTGAGGCGGCAGAGGGAGATGCTCATTTTTACTGGGATCGGTGGATGCATGGCAATCTTATCCTGACGCCGGATGTCTGGCGTGCCATTGATGCAGGAAAATCGACAGAATTATCGACTGAGCAATATCGTGCCGACATAACGGACAAGATTATGCGGCTGCCGCTGGGCTATATTTATCATCGCGAGGATGGCAAGGCGTTCTGGCTGACGGAGGAGCAGGCCGAATTGATCAAGGCCGATCCTGTGGCGCTGGATGATGAAGCCTTTGTTAAAGGCCGGCATATTCGCAGCGGCCTTTGGACAGTAGATGGTGAACAACATTGCTGGGCTTACGACGATCAAGGGGAAAAATTCTGCACCACGGTCGTCGAGGCAAAGAATGGCTATGTGCCGCAAGATGGATATTTTCAGATTATGACGGACCATTTTATTCGCCTGATCGGTCCTGACAGGCTTATTCAAACGAACTAGACGTTTTGCACAAAAAGAACCCCAATGCCGGCCTAGACCGATATTGGGGTCCTTATCTGGGAAGTTGGCCCTCGTTCGATATTGTGGTCGAGCCGTCAATATGGAACGGGACTTCTCAGTTACGATGCAGAACTATCGGATAACCGTCATGTACACGGCGGCTTCCGAAGCCTGTCGCGATTAAGAAACTTAACCGCGCCTTCTTTATGGTGGCGATCAACCACCCGTCATATCCCATCGCGATGTCTGGCGGGCTTATCCTGTGTTCTTACGAACCTGTCGCCGTCCGACGTATAGATATGACATTTCGGGGTCGCCTCAATCGCGTGAAAAGGGTTTAACGCCTTTTCTATGCATCGCCGTTTCCCGATGACTGCTTGGGTTGACCGTCGTCTTCCCGCTGTTTTACGTGCGCGAGCACGGGTCTTTTGTCATCAGGCCGTTCAATGCCGCTTTTCGCCCCTTAAGCCCCGGTGCCTTACGGCCCGAAACCCGGACGAACGACCATCGTCGTCCTATCCGCTACATCCACCTCATCGGTGCCCCTTGGAAGGAGTAACGCTGTAGCGATAGACTGACAATGACTCCGATCATCGTGCCTGTCGAGTCAAATTTTGAAATAATTTTTATATACCAAAGGCTTGTGCGAAATTTTATTGCGCGGTAAGGGCGCTGAATCAATTGCGTGAACACCGGTCAGTCACATGGTTATCCACAGAACCATACCCTGAAAAAAGCAATAAAATTATAGGGTTAGAGAAAATGTTGCGCGCTGGCACAGTGCCAAGAGAGTGATAATGCCGACACAATACGAATTTTGCGCCCCCGTGCAAGGGCAAAAAGCAAACACCGCCCCCTTCTTATTTCCCGTAGCAAACAGTTATTAACCTTTGTGCGTTATAAATTTCTAATAAGGGCCGTTTTCCAATGGTTACGGCCTTTTATGGGGCAACAAATAAGGGGGCAGTCACATGCGGATCAACCACCGTATCGACATCATCCATTCAGGTACATGCGGCGTTTTCGCACGCGTCTCCCCTTTGGCACAGGCAA
>CAYSGL010000169.1:0-3973 GCA_964430725.1 uncultured Pseudobdellovibrionaceae bacterium | reverse complement strand
CGCTTCGGTGTCTTGCCCTGATTGCGGTCTTGACCGCGCCGCTGGCTTTTGCGCCTGCCCTAACGCAGGCGTCCCCGATTTCTCCGCCCGATCCTTGTTTATCTCTCCTTTCCTTGGGGTTCACGCCCGGATCGGCGGCGGATGAAAACAGCAAGGCCGATGCCGGTCTTGCCCCCGCCGCAGGAAAGGCGGCAACGTTAGGTCTTCTGTTCGGTGTTCGGCATGCCCTCGGCCCGGCAGAGGATTTAAACGGCATCCGGCAACATGCAGCCGCGCAAACCGCCCCTGTCACAGCCCTGGACATTGTGCGGTATCGCTCCTGTAAAAAGGCGCAGGCGCTGCGTGTTTCGTATGTCGTGAAGTAGTAAACGGGCCTGACGGCGGCAACCTGCCCCGAGCTGCCGGAACGGTCCGATCACCCTATGTCCCCTCGCCGCCCGCATGGTTCCCCGCCATCGGGCGGTTCTTTTATCCGTTGAAAAAGTCGGGGTTGATCACTTTGTAATAATAACGTGAGGCAATCGTGTTGCCGTTCGCATCCTTGACTGAATAGGGGTGCGTGCCGAATTGGACGTACCCAAGACTTTCGTATACTTCGATTGCGCGGGCCATGCCTTCACGCACATCAAGATTAATGACGGCATAGCCATCATCGCGGCAGACCTGTTCGACTTTTTCGAGCAACATCGGCGCCAGCCCATGGCCGCGCGCCCAGGGCGCGACAAAATTGGTCGTCAACTGGACCGTGTGACCCTGTGCCTCGTTATTGTTCGGGGGCAGGACAACCTGCGTCGTGCCGCAGATCACCCCGTCAAGGCGCGCCACGAACAGCCAGCGCGTTGGCGCAGCGATCACGCCTTGCCAGTAACGCTCCAGCCCCTGACGAGCGGGGGCGCGCAGCCAGCCAAAACCGCCGCCGCCTTCGATGGCGGCTTCGGTCGCATCGCACAGATCGTTCAGGTCGTTCTGTGTAAGCGGCTGGGTAATTTGTTCAACACGGATGTCGGCTTGTTTTTTTGCGGCGGCGTTGTCGGTCATCAGATCCTACGGCTTCCAGGTTAAAAATCCGGCGATCAGATCAAGCCCCGCCTGTTGGCTTTTTTCGGGGTGGAATTGAACGCCTATTATATTGTCGCGCCCGACTATGGCCGTTATAGGGCCGCCATAGTCGCATGCGGCCAGCACATGACGTGCTTCATAACATTGCATCATAAAAGAGTGAACAAAATAAAAATGCGGGTCAGATTCGCCATGATTAATGATGCCCTGCAATACGGGATGGCAGTTATCCTGTGCGCCGGAATTGGTGCAGCGCACTGTATTCCATCCCATATGCGGAATTTTTAACGCCGGATCAGACGGTGCGATCGGCACGACTTCCCCGCCGATCCAGTCCAGCCCCGCATGGGCACCGTGTTCCAGCCCGCGCGTGGCGAGAAGCTGCATGCCGACGCAAATGCCGAAAAAGGGCGTACCATTTTGCAGGACGCTTTCGCTCATCGCGTCGATCATCCCATCGACGGATGACAGGCCGTTCATGCAATCGCCGAACGCCCCTTGCCCCGGCAGGACCAAACGGTCGGCAGCGGCGATATCTTCGACCTTGCTGGAAATAATCACCTGCATATCAAGATGATGATCGGCGATCACGCGTTCGAACGCCTTTCTTGCCGAAGCGAGATTGCCGGAGCCGTAATCGATAATGGCGATGGTGTGAGTCATGTTGCTTTTACAAGAATAAGTGTGCTTCTATTTACGCCATATAAAAGAGGAATAAAACATGAAAATCGGATTTTACGACTGGAGCAAGACGGATGCCGCGACAAAGGCGCGTGTCCTGCATCGCAGTGCGTCCGAAATGGCCGATGTCGGCGAGCAGGTCAAACCCTTTCTGGCCGATGTCAAGACGCGCGGGGATGAGGCGCTGCGCCATTACGCGCAAAAATTCGACGGCGCGACCCTGAGCGATTTAAAAGTCAGTGCGGAAGAATTCGAAGAGGCGGCGCGTACCATTGATCCTGCGCTGAAACAAGCCATTGACCGGTGCGCGGCCAATGTTAAAAAATTCCATGCCGAACAGATGCGCCGCGTCGAGCAGCCGTGGATGATCGAAATCGAACCCGGCGTGTTCGCGGGGGAAAAGGTCACGCCCGTTTCCTCGCTTGGTATTTACGTGCCGGGCGGCAAGAACCTGTATCCATCTACGGTTTATATGTTGTGCATTCCGGCGGTGCTGGCAGGGGTGCCGAAGATTGCCATCTGCACGCCGCCGCAAAAAGACGGCACCATCGGCGCGCCGATTTTGTATGCCGCGCAGGTGTCGGGAGTCACTGACATTTATAAGGTCGGCGGGGCGCTCGCGATTGCGGCTTTTGCCTATGGCACCGAGAGCGTTCCGGCGATGAAAAAAGTCGTCGGGCCATGCAGCCTGTACGGAGCGACGGCGAAATTATTGCTCAGCCACCTGATCGATCCGGGTATGCCGGCCGGCCCGTCGGATTCGCTGACGTTGTGCGATCACACGGCCGATCCGCATAACACGGTTCTTGATATGATCAACGAAGCCGAACACGGACCGGACAGCGCCGGTGTTCTGGTCACGCACGACCGCGCCCTGGCCGATTATGTCCGTGATCACTTGCCTGATGCCATCAATGCCTTGCCAGAACCGCAGCGCGGATGGCTGACCGAAAATATGGAAGCCTATGGCGGCATCGTCCTGACCAATTCTCTGGAAGAATCCATTGCCTTTGCCAATGACTATGCACCCGAACATATACTGGTCAAAGTGGCCGATCCCGATGCGGTAACGAAAAAACTGGTCAATGTCGGGGAAATTTTGATCGGTGAGGACAGCGTATACACGCTCGGTAATTACGGGGTGGGGGTAAACCACGTCTTGCCGACCGGCGGCATGGCGCATTCCTATTCGTGCACGTCGGTGTGGGATTTCCTTAAACGCACTTCGATCAGCCGCGTGACGCGCGAAGGTCGTGAAGCTTTGACGGATGATGTGTGCGCCATCACCGATTATGAAGGTTTCCCCGGCCACGCCAATGCGCTCAGGCAGCGGCGTTAAGGCGCCATCTTCAAGCTTCTTGCGCTTTTGCTTGGTTGCTATAGATTGGCGATCAGACGAAACGGATAACAGCTATGGAATTCCTGCTTCTCCCTTTTCTTGGCAAGGCCCTATGGTTGTGGGTGGTGTTTCTGGTGGCGGTGGCGGTGATCCTTGCGCTTGATCTGGGCGTCTTCAACCGCAAGGACCATATCATCGGTTTTCGTGAATCCCTGAAAATGTCAGCGGTCTATATCGTGCTGGGGCTGTTGTTCGGCCTGTGGGTCTGGCAGCGAAACGGGTTCGATGCCGGGATGGATTATTATACGGTCTATGTGCTCGAAAAAACCCTCTCGCTCGACAATTTGTTCGTGATGTCGGTTATTTTCGCCAGCTTTGCCGTCCCGCGCGAATATCAGCACAGGTTGCTGGTCTGGGGCATTATCGGGGTGATTATCCTGCGCGGTGTGACCATCGCGGCGGGTACGGCGCTGGTCCAGCAATATGACTGGATCCTGTTCGTCTTTGCGGCAATCCTGTTTTACACAGGCGTCAAGTTGTTGATGGTATCGGGTGATGCGGGCGAGCGCGAAGATTACACGCAAAAACCCTATGTACGCTTTATGGCGCGCTATCTGCGGGTTGACGACCAGATCCACGGGCGGAAATTTTTTATCAAAACGCCGGTCATGCATGGCGGGGGTAAGGCGGTCTGGCACGCCACGCCGTTATTTCTTGCCCTGTGTACGATTGAATTGACGGACCTTTTATTCGCGTTCGATTCCGTACCGGCGGCGCTGGCCATTACGACCGATACCTATGTTGTCTTCACTGCGAATGTCTTTGCGATTTTGGGACTGCGGGCGCTGTTCTTCGCCATGGAGAGCGTGCTTCACCGCTTTATCTATCTGAAAT
>CAYSGL010000168.1:0-3989 GCA_964430725.1 uncultured Pseudobdellovibrionaceae bacterium | reverse complement strand
TGCCTGACCGCTCTCTTATGCTACTGGATTTAAGCAATGAGTCTGGACCCTAGGCATAGCTCTGAACCCTTCTCAGGCGCGCTCGGTAAAAGAGCGGTTGCTGTTATTGCTCTGGCAGAAGAATATACCGAACGCTGCCGAGGCCGGGCACGAATTCCTTTTACACCGCTCGCATCTCACTTTGCCGCCCCACATCCGGCACTGATAGAAGAATTGGGACGGATGCCCACAAAAAGGCTGGAAGAGATGGCAAAGACGTTGGAAGGGCACGGCCTCTCAACGTCAGTACTTGCTCAACACCTAAGACCGCAAGCTTAGTATAATAAACAAAAGCTTATGAAAGCGGGCTATAACTTTTGTTGATGGCCGATATAGACGCTCGACACGCCGCGCGTGGTATGGATGACCGTTTGCTCGCAATGACGAAGACAACAAAAAACAGGCCGCTTTCGCGGCCCGTTTTCTGAGATTCTGATTTTCTGAGATTCTGTTTAGCGTTTCGCCCATTGCTTGGAACGACGGGCTTTGTGCAAACCGACTTTTTTACGCTCGACCATACGCGCATCGCGGGTCAGCATGCCGGCTTTCTTCAGCGCCGGACGCAGGGTCGGCTCGAAGTTTTCCAAAGCACGTGACAGGCCGTGACGGATCGCGCCGGCCTGACCGGACAAACCGCCACCTTTGACGGTGCACATAATATCGAATTCATTGACGCGGTTTACGATCAGGAACGGCTGGTTCAGCACCAGAAGGTGCGTCTTGCGGCCAAAATATTCTTCCTGAGGCTTGCCGTTCACGATGACCTTACCGCTACCGCGCTTCAGCCATACACGAGCGACAGCGTCCTTACGGCGACCGGTCGCATAGGCACGGCCCAGCTTGTCCAGCTTCGGTTCTTTTTTCTCGGGCTTAGCGGCCTCAACTTGCTGAACCGTTGCAGCGGCGAGATCTTCCAGTGTTTGTTTTTCTTCAGCCATGATTAGTCTCTCTTATTCTTGGGGTTCATTGCGGCCACGTCCAGCTTTTGCGGCTGTTGCGCTTCGTGCGGATGTTCAGCACCGGCATAAACCTTCAGGTTTTTCATTTGCTGACGACCCAGCGGCGTGCGCGGAATCATGCGCTCGACCGCTTTCTCGATGACGCGCTCGGGGAATTTACCGTTCAGGATTTCGCCTTTCGAACGGCCTTTGATACCGCCCGGATAGCCTGTGTGCCAATAAAAGATATCGGCATTTGCCTTGTTTCCGGTCAGTTTGATCTTGTCCGCGTTGATCACGATGACGTTGTCGCCATCATCCATGTGCGGGGTGAAGGTTGTTTTGTGCTTGCCGCGCAGACGCAGAGCGATGATCGAAGCCAGACGGCCCAGAACAACGTTTTCGGCATCCACAACCACCCAGTTTTTGGTGATGTCGGCAGGTCTTGCAGAATAGGTTTTCATGTGCATTTCCTTGGTTTTTAGTAAATCTGGGCGTGTTATGCGATATTTATGGCCGCATCGTCAAGAAAAAACGTATAAAAACAGCAGGTTATTTTAATGGTATTATAGCACCCATCGTTGAATTAAAGATCGTGATTTAGCCCCCCTTCCATCCTTATTTTTCCATCAAGCTCCTCAATTTTTTCAGTAAGCTCCTCAGCTATCTCCCGGACAAAAGCTTCCTTCTCCTCTTTTGTCGCTGGCCGCCCAAGCCCCAGAACTTCTTCCCCCATGTACTTACGAATGCGATAACCTTCTACCGTTTCGATGCCATCAACCTCCGTTGTCAAAGGGATCGGCGACGCGGAAATACCAATTTCTTGCAAACGTTTATTAATAGCCGCTTTCGTACGTTTCGCGTCGCGCATCGCTACCCACAGATTATAGCGCCATCGCCAGTAATCACATGAAAATACTTGAAAAACTTTGGTTAAACTATCGGGGGCCATCTGCAATCAATCCTATGGCGTTCACTTACCAGACACACCACACTTATGTCAACGATAGCCATTGAAAAGAGCAGCGATCCAGAGCATTCCATGTCATGCTTACGGAGAAAATACGCAGAATACCGTGCTCTCTCCGGTCGTACACGATGGAGAAAAACTCTGTGATTTATGCGCTGCTGTGATAAACAAAAGCCATGGATACAGTCACACAAATGGCGCTGGGCGCCGTCATCGGACAAGCGATCGGGTATAAAAAACTGGGATGGAAAGCACCCGTCTATGGCGCGATCGGCGGGCTGATCCCCGACCTCGACGTCTTGTACACCGGATATTTCGGCCCCTACGGGACATGGCTCTATCACCGCCATATAACGCACTCGCTGTTTTTTGCCCCGCTTATTGCCCCCCTGCTCGCGCTGGCGACGTGGGCCGCCCACAAAAAACAGGCAGGACATTATCGCACTTATATGTGGATTTGGTTCTGGGCGCTGCTGACCCACCCGCTTCTCGACACATTAACGGTTTACGGTACACAATTGCTATCGCCGTTTAGCAACGCGCGCTATTCCATTCCTGCCGTAAGTATTATTGACCCGGTTTACTCGCTGATGCTGTTCGTGCCGATCCTTATGATGGGATGGTCGCGGCTGCACAAATACATTCCGCGCGCGGCCATTATCGCGTTAGTCCTTTCAACCGTGTTTCTTGCACATGGGTACCGGCAGAACGTGAAGGCTGAAAAGATCGCCACCGATCAAATCGCGGCGCAAGGCATCACGCCCCATCAACTAAATGTCTATACAACCATTTTTCAACCCTATCTTCGCCGGATTGTCGTTCGTGAAACGACTGATGGACATGAATGGCTGCGTGTCGGTTTTGTATCCACCATCAATCCCCAGCCAATCAAATGGACGTGCCTGCGGCAAAACGGCAACGGTTACCGTGATATGATATTAAAAACCGAGGCCGGACAAATATTCGACTGGTTTGCCGAAAACGAACTGAGCTTCGAGCGCCAAAACAATCATATCATCGTCATGGATGCGCGTTACGGCACCCCCGGCCCGTCCGTATTCGGCTTTTGGGGGCTGGAGTTCGAGCTCGACGGCCATCTAATCGCCACAGAGCAAGAACCGGCTTTCATACGCGCGCCGCGCGAAGCAAGCAAAGAGGCCATCAAAGGGCTTTTCCGCGCCGCCTATGGCCTACCGAACAATTTCTTACCCACCGAAACAACCGGATGTCCGTAAGTTATTGTGCGCCAAATACAGTGCGAAGAATTTCCGTGGTACGTTTGGCAGGGTTTTGGCGAATGGCCGCCTCTTCCTGCGCAACGTAATAGAAAATACCGTCGACCGCCTTGCCCGTCACATAGTTATTCATATCAGTTTTAACATTCGACACAAACGGCAGGCTCGCATACTGCCCCATCATACGATCATAGGCCTGTACCGCACCGGCCTGCGCCAGCGCACTACCGACAATCGGGTTGATTTTTTGTTCAAGCGCGGCCCCCATCGTGCGACGCAAATATTGGGTCGCGGCATCTTGCTGTCCGGATAAAATACTTCGCGCATCGGCAATTGTCATTTGTTTGATGGCATCAACAAATATAGGATAGACTTCGCCCGCCGCACGTTCGGCAGCGGCATTCATACGCGTTTCCAGATCGGCGGTCATGCCGCCCATGCCGACCGCGCTCAAGGCGCTATGCACTTTACTCAATGTATCGGGCAACGGAATACGGATTTTAGGGTCGCGGTTGAAGCCGCCCGTTTGATTAAGCTGCGTGGTAACAGTCCTGCTGCCAACGGTAAGCGCCTCTTTTAAACCGAGCGTGATCTGCTCGGCGCTCAAAGAGGATGAGCCGCCATTCCCGCCCATATAGGAACCCAAAATGCCGCGCGAGACGCTCTGCATGTCATCACTGACGCACGCCCCAAGACCAAGTGCGGCTATCAGACCAATCGAAAGAAAAAATGTTCTCACGAAAACCTACTGCGCCGACCTGTTGAATTTGCCAAGATTGCCCATGAGTTGCTGGATAGCGGTCACTT
>CAYSGL010000167.1:0-3994 GCA_964430725.1 uncultured Pseudobdellovibrionaceae bacterium | reverse complement strand
GGAATAATTCGTCCCACAGGCTTTCAAACTTTTTCAGGGCGATCATGACAGCGTGTTCGGTTAAATCATCGTCCTGCCGCGCTATCCGCACTGCCCATTCCGGCTGGACAAGGAGGCGGCGCACCTGATCGACCACAATGTCATCGACCATGTGCGCGGATACCGTTTTCATAGGGCATTCGCTGTAGCTGGATCGTGCGGACTTTGTGCTGACGTAATAGCGGTAGGTCTTGTTATTTTTGTTTGCGGCGGCGGTGCACATGGCATAGCCGTTCGGATCAAAGAGAAGGCCGCGCAGCAGGGAGGGCGCTTTGGTGCGCGGGATCCGCATGGCCGGATGCGGGTTGCGCCCATCGATCAAGCGTTGCGCCTTATCCCACGTTTTCTTGTCTATGATGGCTTCGTGCTGGCCTTCGTAAAGCTGATCCTTGTGTTGCACCATGCCGATGTAGAGCGGGTTGTGCAGGATTTTATAAATCGCGGCCTTGGCAATGGGTGTGCCGCCATGTTTTTTCTTCTTTTTGACCGAAACCCATGATTTCGACATCATGCCTTTGGCTTCCAGCTCGCGCATCAGGTCGGTGGTGGAGCCGATTTCTAGGAAACGGGCGAAAATAAAGCGGATGATTTCCGCTTCTTTTTCGTTGAGAATGAGTTTCCTTTCCACGATGTCATAGCCAAGCGGGGGCGGCCCACCCATCCACATGCCTTTTTTCTTCGAGGCGGCAACCTTGTCGCGGATACGTTCGGCGGTCATTTCCCGCTCGAATTGCGCGAAGGATTGCAGGATATTCAAGGTTAGTTTGCCCATCGCGTTGTCGGTGGTAAAATGCTGTGTGACCGACACGAAGGTGACGTTGTATTGCTCGAATAATTTCATCAAATCGACAAAGTCGGCCATACTGCGCGAGAGGCGGTCTATTTTGTAGACCACCACAATGTCGATTTTTCCGGCCTTGATATCGGCCATCAGCTTTTGTACGGCGGTACGGTTCAGGTCTTTCGCAGACACGCCGCCATCGTGATAGCGTTCGGGCAAGACCACCCATCCGGCGTGGGCTTGTGCCTTGATATGATATTCGCCGGACTCTTGCTGGGCATCTAGGGAGTTGAATTCCTGCTCCAGCCCTTCGTCATCCGAAACACGGGCATAAATTGCGCAGCGTTTGATCGGCATATCGGGCTTCATGCGGCTTCGTGCTCCAACTCTTCTTGATATTGCGCGAAGGCGGCAAGCATCATGAGCAGGAGATTTCCTGCGGGGGACGCTTCACTAAGGCCATGTTTTAAGGTGATGAGCTGGACGTTGTGCTCATTCAAGATGGCGGCAAATTCGCAAAAGTCGGCGGCGTTGCGCGAAATCCGGTCAATGCCTGTCACGATAACGGCGTCTATTTTGCCTTCGCGGATGTCGTCCATCAGCCGTATGATGGAAGGCCGCACCAGATTGGAGCCTGAATAGCCGTTGTCATGGTAGTGTTTGGCTATCCATGTATCCGGCTGCGCCTCAAGGAAGGTTTCGGCGGCTTTCAGATCGGCACTAATGTCCTGATCTTTTATGGCTGTCCGTGTGTATAATCCGCATTTCTTTATCATGGCATTCTCCTTTTTTATGATTTAAGTCCGAAAAATAATGGCCCCGACCATCTCGTGCCTGTGATCAGCCGCGCGATGATTGAAAGGTTGTCGTACTTGCGTCCTTCGTATTCGAAGCCTTCGTACAAGACGGTGACGCGATGGGTGATGCCTTGATATTCGCGCACAAGATTGGTTCCTGGCGGCGGGAGGCATTTGCGTTTGGGGTTGAGGATGGTGGGGACGGATCCCCGTAATTCGTGCAAGCGTTTCTGCACATCGTCTGGCAAGCCGCCGAGGGATATTTCCTGCAAGCGATAGGTCAGACGGCGTATCATTAATATGCGAGAGCTGTTCGCTGGGGGTTCTACATCAGGGTAGTATTCCCGCCATAATTTTTTTAGATCAGCGATGCCCATGTCGGACAATTCAGCGATTTGTTTCAATAAAGATTTGTTCATTGGTTTGTACCACCTAAATTTATGAACGCTCGTTCTGCGCTGTATATCCACTCAATTCAGAGCCATTTGATTGCTCATTTCGGCGGAGTTTTTGGCGTTTGATGGCTCGCGCAAGAAGGGCGGCGACTTCATCCATTCGCTGTTCGGCAGTCATCGTTTCCGGTTTGGTGTTATGGAACATGACAGGCAGGATAAGCGGCACATGGGGGGCGGTGTCGTGGCACTTGGGGAATGACATACGGCCATCAAAAGGATGACGGTGCGTATTCCATAAGTTGTTATGGCTTTGCTGCGGTGTGTCACAGAAACTTGAGATTTCTGGGGGTTTTCAGTAATTCATTAACTTCTTATTAAGGGATTATGGATAAAACCCATATCCATAACTAATCATTATGGTTGTATGTCTTGATTGCGTGCGAAGGAGTCAATTTTTAACCAATGGAGGATGCTGTGTGGGGTCACATACATCGACAATTTTATAGATTTTCAGAAGTGGTAGAAGGATGCGGAATTTCCCGCACCGGACTTGATAATTGCATTTTGAGTGGCGTGATCCGTGTGCATGCATGGATGTATCCGGCATGCGTTTATAAGGTGACGGAAGTGCAGCATGGCGCACAGGTATTGTTCCAGAAGGAAGATACGGTGGTAGAAGGTTATGTTGCCATGAGTTCGAGCGACTATCGCCGGATCCTGCAAAAAGGAAAGGCATGCGTTCGCAGCTTTTCCAATGACGATGGCATGTATTGCCTGCGCTGGGGGCATCCCGATGTCACTATTCGTATGGAAGATCTGGTCATTCTTGCAACAGAGAAAATGAAGATCGATCAATATCTCAAGCAGCAGGCAGGCGCGGATCATGTGATTGGCATGCTAAAACCAGAGGAACCAGAAAAGCCAACGACATTCGATAAGACATTTACGCATGTGCATTTCAAAGGACGCGATTTTGTTTTTGGCGTAAAACAGGCAAAGATGGTGAAAGCACTGTACGAAGCCGCGCAGAGTGGTCATCCCTGGGTCACAGGCCCGGACTTGTTGGATCTTGCAGAATCAGAGAGCTTTAAGCTGAAAAATGTATTCGCTCGTCAAAAATATTGGCGCGAACTGATTACATCGGATGGTCGTGGCGGGTATCGATTGCATGAAGATTTTCCGATTGATGCCCCCACATCAGTCTGACAGGTAGAGAATTCCCCTTACTCTCTACTTTTAAAAGCGGCTCCCCCCAAGAGCCGCTTTTTTCTTTGCCCGTTGTCCCCCGATTGGCACGACACCATCCCCCTCTTTGGATCAGCATTGCCCTCATTAACGCATGAGGAATTTGGGGATGAACGCTTTCGAACGACATGGCATCGATCATCTGTCTGCAAGCAGCTTGAACGCTGCGCGGAGCAGTCTGGCATATTGGCTCGTCCACTATAGAGCAAAAGTCAGGGATCCATCAAACCTTTCGATGCTGGCCGGGCAAGTTGCCGAAGATGCAGTGTCGATGGCTCTCTTCGATAATACGATCCCCGTAGAAAAATGCGTCGAGCTGGCAAAGATCGACTTCCTGAAAGGCACGGCCATCGGGAATTACGATCCCGACGACCGCCAGGCCAAACTTGAGGACATTATTGGGCGTGAGGCAGAAGGGCGCAAGAAAGCCTATGCAGGCTTTGTTCGCAACGCCATCACCGCGCTCCGACCATACGGCCCCCCCACCGTACCGGAACAGGGATCCAAACAGCATCGAATTGAGATCATGCTGGAGGGAATTCCTGTTCCGGTTATCGGGTTTAAAGACTTCGCCTTCGATAAGCTCGGCCTTGATGTCGACCTGAAAACCACTGGCCGCATGCCAGAGGACATGAGCCAAGAGCATCAGTTGCAGGCCGCGATCTACCGCAAGGCCAGCGGCAACCGATCACAGCGTTTTTGTTACGTCACGAAAGCGGACGCGAAGGTTCTCGAAC
>CAYSGL010000166.1:0-4039 GCA_964430725.1 uncultured Pseudobdellovibrionaceae bacterium | reverse complement strand
ATTGTGATCGATACATGGGCCGCCACCAATAGCACCCAGAACGGCACGGCTGGGGCCGTCACCATCAGCGGCACAGGCGTTTCGGCTAATGATGCCGGTTATGCACTAACCATTGATACCAGCACCAATACCGGCCCCGGTTATTTCAACCCGCCGACGAATACGCAGTCTTTCGCGCATAACGGCGGGGCGGTTTCGATCATTGCGGGGAATGCAGGTGGTTTTTATCTAGACACGATCAATGTCAACACAAAGGCGGGCGGGGTGCAAAATACCGGCACGCACGGCGCTATTGCCTTGCATAATGTTGGCACAGAGGGCGCGCAAACCTACGCAGGTGGCGCGCTCACCTTGAATGGTGATGTCTCCACGAACGGCGGTCTTCTGACACTCTCCGATATTCTCGGAATTACGCTGGTTGGAGATAGTTCCTTGAAAACCGATCGTGCCGGCGGTGTTGCCGATGCGGGCGTTCTTAATCTTGGCTCCAACAGCATCAACGGTGCGTTTGACCTATCTATTGACCTCTCGGCTGATGGCGGCGGCAACGCGCAAGATTTTACCACCAACGCGATCGGCAACATCACGCCGCTGGCCTCGCTCGACATTATCGCACAAAACTTGACCGTGGCCGATGCGATGGAAACCACGGGCTCCATTACTCTCGAAGCGCGCGGCGAAACATCCGACTTAACACTGGATGATACTGTTACAACGGATAGCGGTCTTATCACGCTGGCAGCCGGTCGCCACTTCGTTAACAATAATGTCGAGGATACAGGCATCGTGACCAATACGGGTCGCTATCTTGTGTATTCAACCCACCCCGATGACACGCTGGAGGGTATGACAGGATACAGCAAGCATTACAATCAAACCTATACGCGCGGACAAATCCCTGCCTATGCGAATGCTGACAACTGGTTCTTATATGCCCATCAACCTATTCTTTTGGTCACGCCAGATCCTCTCACCATTCCTTTCGGTGATCCTCTAAGCGGTGTTACCTACACCTATAATGGGCTTATTGATGGGGATCTGGATGCGGGCGTATCCGGTTCGCCTGTCTTTACCGCAGGGACGGAACCGGGCGTGCAGAACATTCAGTATGTCAGTGGGCTCTTGAGTGCGCTGGGATATGGGTTTGCGGATAATCCGGCTTCACTCGGCGAGCTGACGATATTGCCCCGACCCAATGCAACACCGGGCACCAATACAATCGGGGGATTGCCAAGCGGAGAAAAACTTATTCCTATTTATACGGCGGCCCTGAACACGGCGACCGCCCCGGAAACCAGCAACACGGGC
This sequence comes from uncultured Pseudobdellovibrionaceae bacterium, assembly GCA_964430725.1. Taxonomy (GTDB): domain Bacteria; phylum Pseudomonadota; class Alphaproteobacteria; order Micavibrionales; family Micavibrionaceae; genus CAYSGL01. Next base: position 2,731 of record CAYSGL010000166.1, on the reverse strand, counting down.
GATCCGGGCTCTCAGCAAAGTGATAATACGGGAACTCTCCTTAATATCGCTATGAATATTGATGGTGGTGCCAGCCTGCAAATAGGGACGGTAACGGTGGAAAATGGCGGCATGCGTCTACCGAACGATATACAAGGCACCATGATCGATGGTAATGACAATAATCATGATGATGATGAAAATTAAGAATAATACCAAGGTTTTTTTATGACTAACTTTTTTAAAAGAGGGCTTGTTTTGTCTGCGTGTGCGCTGACGGCAATCGTCCCGACTATTTCCCCGCTGGCACAATCAATTCCTACCGATGCCGGTCAGACTTTACGCGATATCGAACGCCGACCGAGCATATTACCGGACCGGCAGGTTGCCCCTGTCATCAGTGACGAAGAAAGGGCAACGTCCGCCCCGGCCGATCAATCCGTTCAAATTCCGATCGGGGCGCTGCGTATAACCGGCAATACCGTTTTCGATACCGAAACGTTACATGCGCTGGTGGCCGAGTATGAAGGCGGCACATATACGTTGGCCGACCTTGATAAGGCAGCGGCCCGTATTACCGCCTATTATCGTGAGCGCGGATATATGGTTGCGCGCGCCTATGTTCCGGCGCAACGCGTCGAGAACGGCATCATTGATATTTCCGTACTGGAAGGTCATGTGGATACCGTTACGCTGAAGAACAACTCGCGTCTGGACGATGCTCGCGTGGCGCGATATGTGGAAGCACAAATCGGCACCGGATCTATCTTGCGGTCTCTGCCTGTCGACCGGTCGCTATTATTGCTGGCTGATACGCCCGGTGTGGGCGGCGCACAAGCAACCTTGCGGCCCGGGGCCACCGTCGGTACCTCTGAACTGATCGTCAATCTTGATCCGGCCAAATCCTATAGCGGCTATATTGCAGCGGATAACCATGGCAATCGCTATACTGGGGAATATCGCCTGGATGGGTCTATCGCGTTGAACAGCCCGCTTGGTATTGGTGACCAGTTTACGGTGCGGGCCTTGTTCAGTGATGAAGATCTTGCCTATGGCCGTGTCTCGTACTCTTTGCCGGTGGGGTATGATGGTTTGCGGGTTGGCGCGGCTTATGCGTCAAGCTGGTATGGTCTTGGCGAAGAATTTTCTGCGCTCGATGCCAAGGGGCGCGCCGAGATCATCAGTCTGTATGGGACCTACCCCATTCTGCGTACTCTGACCGGCACCGTGTTTACATCCCTCACGCTTGAAGACAAACGCTTGAAAGACCGTACGGGGGCCCCGTATTCGGCGAGTGATCGCGATGTTCAACTTGCCACTCTGGGATTTTCAGGCAATCACTATGATCGTCTTCTTGGCGGCGGGATAACGTCTTTTGACTTGTCCTTGGCGGGAGGCCGCTTGGGAATGGATGCCAATTCACGCGCGATTGATGACACAACGGCGCGCGCGGATGGCAATTTCGCCCGCGTGTCCTATGGTATCAATCGCTTGCAGTATCTTACACCCTCTAACAATCTGTACGCTGCCTTCTCTGGTCAGCAGGCAAGCAAAAACCTGAATTCATCGGAAAAAATGTCTCTCGGCGGTGCCAATGGTGTACGGGCCTACCCACAGGGCGAGGGCGATGGTGATGAGGGTTGGGTCGGCACGATCGAGATGCGGCATAGCTTTCCCGACAGTCAGTTTGTCTCGGGGGTACAGGGGGCGATTTTCTATGACATCGGCTCGGTAAAAATCAATCATACAGATTATAACGCGGATAAAAATAGCCGCACTATTTCCGGCGCAGGTTTAGGCTTGAACGCCGCATTGCCGGGGGATGTGCATCTTGGGGCTACTGTTGCTTGGCGTATCAGCGGGGGTGATCCGAAATCGGATTCAGATGACCGCGTTCCTCGTGTCTGGTTCCAGCTGAGTAAAAAATTCTAATAGCCTCTAAAATATCCCCTGTGGTTATAGAGGGGCTTTTCAACCGCTCGGAGGGTAGCGGAGAATGGATTGGAGCGGGTGACGAGGCTCGAACTCGCGACCCCGACCTTGGCAAGGTCGTGCTCTACCACTGAGCTACACCCGCATCCATAGGAATGGGGTAGTTATACTGTCCTGAAAGCGAAAATCAAGCGGAAAAATGCGGGGGAGCCGCCTTTATTTTCAGACCCCGATCTGGATGAGAGAAACGTTATAGCCCATGGGTTCCTGCCCCTCCCCCGTTACGGCAACGATCATAATATCGGGGCTGCTTTCTACGATGTGCGCAATATCCGGCGCGATTTCACACGGCATCAGGTCGCTGTCGCCATTCTCGTAAACGGCCATAAATAAGCGTTGTTCACGATAATATTCTATATGTCTGATATCCGCAGGCATAGGCTGGTTGGTGGCGAGCACCAAACGGCCATCCTGCGCGCGCCCTAGTGTAATCATGGCAGGCCCGGCCCGTTATTCAGAAAGTCCCAGCTCATGCTCATATTTGGAGCGGGCTGGACGGTAATGCCGGGAAAATTGTCGATGGGCGGCGGTGTCGGGTCCAGCGTCGCCAGCCGTTCCATACAAAATCCCTGTAGTGAGTATTTTTCAGCCATTGTATCCCTGTTTGTTTTTTTCTTTTATTGTGCCACAAAGATTAACGATCCGGCAAATTTGCGAAAACGCGATAACACTTTGCCAAATCATAGATTTTTGGTAAAAAGTTAGGGAAAATAGAGGAAAAATGACCCAGTCTGTCCCAAAAACCGAATCACCTGCTCCT
>CAYSGL010000165.1:0-4081 GCA_964430725.1 uncultured Pseudobdellovibrionaceae bacterium | reverse complement strand
CGATTGAAGAAGGCCTGACTTTCCCCGAAGATTCCGCTGGCCGGATGATGCAGCGGGAATATGTCGCCATTCCCGAAACATGGACGGTTGGCAAAACAATCGATTATTTGCGGGCAGCAGCCGATTCCCTGCCCGACGAATTTTACGATATCATCGTCATCACACCGAGCTATCACGTGGTTGGAGAAATTCCGCTCAACCGTCTTATCCGCGCCCAGCGGCCAGCGCATGTACGCGACCTGGTCCTCGAAGACCTGCATACAATTCCTGCCGATATGGATCAGGAGGAAGTCGCCGAGATTTTTCGCCGCGAAGATTTGGGCTCCGCGCCGGTCGTCGATACCGAAGGGCGCCTGATCGGTGTGATTACCGTTGATGACATTATCGACGTTATCGACGAAGAAGCCGCCGAAGACATCCTGAAACTGGCCGGAGTAACCGAAGACGGCGATCTCTATCGCGCCGTCTTTCAAACAAGCTTCGCCCGTTCGCGCTGGTTGGTGGTCAATCTAGGCACCGCCTTTCTTGCGGCCAGCGTCGTCTCTTTGTTCGGCGCAACTATCGAACAGATCGTCGCTCTGGCCGCCCTCATGCCCATCGTTGCGGGCATGGGTGGTAATGCGGGCACACAGGCCCTTGCCGTGGCTGTACGCGCCATCGCCACCCGCGAGTTGTCATCAACCAACGCCCGCCGCGCTATCAAAAAAGAAGCGCTTGTTGGTTTGGTCAACGGGTGCATCTTTGCCGTACTTGTCGGCACTGTGACCACGTTATGGTTCGGAAATTTTCTTTTGGGGAGTGTTATCGCCATGGCGATGGTTCTTAACCTGTTCACCGCCGGCGTATTCGGCGCAGGCATTCCCATCCTGCTCGACAAATTCAATCAGGATCCGGCCATTGCCTCATCCGTGTTCCTAACGACGATCACCGACATTGTTGGATTTTTCGGCTTTCTCGGACTGGCCACGCTCATCCTTCTCTAGTATGATGAATGCCCTATGTCCGCATCAAAACTCATCCGCCCCGATACCGATTATGAATCCAGCTATCTGGACGCCTTGGCCGAATATCATGCCGAAGGGCGCTATCTCTATCAGAATCCTATCTTCCTCGCAGAAGATTTTAGTAAATTCGTAAAGGAATTGCGCGCCGAACGCGGATACCCGCATCAACCCTATCAGGATTGGGTGGAACCAGTACCCGAAACGGTTGTCTGGATGGTCAAGGATGAAGATTATATCGGCACCGTCGATATCCGCCATCGCCTCAACTGGCATCTGGAAAAACATGGCGGGCACGTTCATTTCGTCGTGCGCCCCGGCTGGCGCGGCAAGGGCTATGGCAAGAAAATCCTGAAAAAAGCCATGCCGATCATCAATTATCTGGGAATCGATCAGGCCTTGCTGACGCTGGATCCACACAACGAAGCGGGCATTCATATCGTTGAATCATGCGGCGGCGTTTATGAAGACACCCTGCCCGCCACGGAATGCTTTCCCTCGCGGGCACGTTATTGGCTTGATTGCCGGTAATGAAGGCTTAAAAACGGCCTTTTTCTTGCCATGGCTTAGTGCTACAAGCTGTTTCCATGGCAACACGCAAGAAACAGGCCCGTAAATCCACGCGCAGCAACACACGCAAAACCAAGGATACGTCTATCCGTGGCTATTTCGCCACGATGTTCCGCTGGGGACTTGTCGCCTCGCTGTGGGGCGCCCTGCTTCTTGGCGGACTGTTTATCTGGTACGCCAGCGAGCTGCCGAATGTCACCGAGGCGATGGTCTTCGAGCGCCGTCCCTCCATCATCATCAAAGCCAGCGACGGAACAATCGTTGACCGCTATGGGGACACAAAGGGCGAAACCGTATCGGTCGAAAATCTTCCCCCCCATGTTATCTATGCGGTTCTGGCGACGGAAGACCGCCGTTTTTATGAGCATGGGGGAATCGATCCGCTGGGCATCGCCCGCGCGATGACCGTCAACCTGATGCGCGGCAACGTCGTTCAGGGCGGCTCGACCATCACCCAACAGCTGGCCAAGAACCTGTTTCTCAGCCGCGAACGCACCCTCAAACGCACGGTGCAAGAAGCGATGCTGGCCGTATGGCTGGAACGCAAACTGACCAAAGATGAAATTCTCAGCGCCTACCTGAACCGCGTCTATCTCGGCAGCGGCGCCTATGGCATCGATGCCGCATCCCGCATCTATTTCAACAAAACCGCCAAAGAGCTCTCGCTGCGCGAAGCCGCGACCATCGCCGGTCTGCTCAAGGCGCCGTCGCGCTACTCCCCTGCGGCCAACCCCGAACTCTCCGCCCGCCGCACGCAAGTCGTGTTGCGTGCCATGGTTGATGCCGGCTTTATCGAGGAAGCGGATGTCAGAAAAGTATCATCCATGCCACCTTCCCCCCGCCGCAAACCCTCCAGCGGTGAAACGGTGCGTTACTTCACCGACTATGTCGTGGGGCAAATGGGCGATCTCGTCGGCATGGCCGATCAGGACCTGATTGTCGAAACGACACTGAACCGAACCATTCAGGAAAAAACCGAAGCAGCGGTGACAAAATACTTGCTGGCGGCAGGTGATCAAAACGCAACGCAGGCCGCCGCCGTTATCATGGGCTTGGATGGCTCGGTCGTGGCGCTTGTCGGAGGGCGCGACTACGGCACCAGCGAATTCAACCGCGCGACAGAGGCGCTGCGCGCGCCCGGATCGTCGTTCAAGCCGCTGGTCTATCTTGCTGCGCTGGAGCATGGTTACACACCCGACACACGCGTCATCGACGAGCCGATCACCGAAGGCCGCTATCGTCCGCGCAATTACGGCGGGGAATATTTCGGCGAAGTCACTTTGACCGAAGCCCTGACCCGCTCGCTGAATACGGTCGCGGTCAATTTAATGCGTGAAACAGGTCCTAATGCGGTGATCAATGTCGCCCGCAGACTTGGCATCACAGCCGACCTAGAACCCGATCTCAGCCTCGCTCTGGGCAGCAGCGGCGTACCGGTCATCCAGATGGCGACCGCTTATGCCGCACTGGGACGCGGGGGAAGCGCCGTCGAACCTTATGCGATTACCCGCATTACCGATAAAAACGGAAAAATATATTACGAACGGCGTATCCCGTCAGGACAACAGCAAGTAATTGATCGCCGTCTTGCCTACGAACTTTCCGGCATGATGCGTTCCGTCGTTGAAAACGGGACGGGCCGCGCGGCGATGGTCGCCTGGCCCGCTGCCGGGAAAACCGGCACGTCACAGGATTTCCGCGATGCATGGTTTAACGGCTTTACCGATCGCTATGCGGCCGCCGTATGGGTCGGGAACGATGATAACACACCGACAAAACGCGTTACCGGCGGCTCCTATCCGGCACAGATCTGGCGCGAAGCCATGACCGCCGCGATGAACCAGCCCGGCGCGCCCTCTTTCGGCGTCGCGTCCAACAGCGGATACGGAACCGATTTCGGCTTCGATGGCCTGTTAACTCGCCTGCTTGGGGAAAACGGATCGCAGGAAAGCGGCGGATTCTTTGGCTGCCTCTTTCAGCGCCGTGAGGAACCACGCATCCAGCAAGGAGGCAGCCAGCAAAAGGAAACGCCACTGGGCCGTCATCAATGGGATATGAACAACTAATTTTTTCTTTTTTTACATAGAATCAAATTTCACCTGAATGCTTAATACGTCCTTGCAGGGAGATAAGGCCGCCGAAGCAATCTATAATATTCTTCCTGTTGCTTTGGCTGTGGCCTCGCAATGACGATGGAAAATGGTAGATATCCTCGACGAAAGCAGGGGCTATCTGTCATGCGAACCGCATAAAAAGGCGCTCTGCAATTACGCCTATGAGCTTGGCCTTGCCTTTCAGGTGACCGACGATGTGCTGGATGTCGAAGCCGACCCCGAACTGACCGGCAAACCCGCCAATCAGGATGATAAAGCCGGTAAATCAACTTTCGTATCCACCATGGGCAAAGAGCAAGCCAAGGCGTGTGCCGATATGTTGGTCGGGCAAGCCATCCGTCATTTGAAAGTCTTCGAAGGGCGCGGTAATACGCTCAAGGAACTGGCGCTCTACGT
>CAYSGL010000164.1:0-4121 GCA_964430725.1 uncultured Pseudobdellovibrionaceae bacterium | reverse complement strand
TGAGGCGGTCTGGCATATCGGACGGAAAGAAGACGGCGATCAGTCGCGCCTGCGCGGGGCGGAAGACCGGATTGCGTCGCTGACGGCACGCCTCGAAACCGCCAAAGCGAAAACCGAAGACGGCGGCCGCCAGAACGAATTGAAAGAGGCGATTGTCGCGCTGGAACAAGCCGTCGCCGATCTGCAAGGCCGAGCCGGTGAGATCAAGGCCGCTTTTGAATCGGCGCAGGAAACGCTGGAAAAAGCCCGCACCTATAAACAGGAAACGGAAAAAGCCAAATCCGAAGTTTCAACGGAAATCAGAACCTTAAAAACCGTTCTTCAACCTGAATCTGAAGATAATTTCCGCCCGGTTCTGGATGAAATCACACCGGATTCAGGCTTTGAGACCGCCCTCTCCCGCGCACTCGGCGATACGCTGATGGGCTCGCTTGATGATGGCGCGCCGGTCGTCTGGCTGGAACGCGACATTGACGAGGCCGCCCTGCCGCCCCTGCCCGCCGGCCTGAAACGCTTGGAACCGCATGTAAAAGCGCCCAAAAACCTCAAGGCAGCCCTGATGCTGATCGGCGTTGCCGACACGCAGGAACAAGGCGCATCCGCCGCAAAAACCTTGAAAGCGGGACAGGCGATTGTCTCGCTCGACGGCGCTTACTGGCGCTGGGACGGCCTGCACATCAAGGCCGCCGCCGCCGACCGTCACGCGCTGCAACTGCAACAGAAAAACCGCCTCGCCGAACTGGAAAAAGATTATCCGGCCCTTGAGCAAGCCGCAGACGATGCCGCGCGCGCGTTCGAAAACGCGCAAACACGCCAGAGCGAAACGCGTGATGCCATGGATGCCCATGCGCGCGAACTGCGCACCAACGAGCAGGCATTAAGCGCCAAGCAAACCGAGCTGGCGCGCCTGATGGAAGAACGCAGCAGCCTTCACGCTGAAGTCGCCCGTATTGAAGAGGGGCTGGAAGCCGCCAAAGCGGACCGTGAGACATTCACGCAATCGGTTGCCGAACATGAAGCCAATTTGAGCGCCTATGACGAACAAACCATGGCGGCACAGGCGCAGGAAGTCGAACAACTGCGCAGCACTCTGGTCAGCGCACGCGACGGCTTGCAAGAAGCCATCCGCGATCTGGACAAGGTGCAACAGGAACAGATGCGCCGCAAAGCCCGCCTGCATGGTATTGCCGACGAGCGGGTCAATCTGCAAAACCGCGCCATCCGCGCGCGCGAGCGTTTGAAAGACCTCGAAGAGCGCGGCACGCAGACAAGCGAGAAACTCGACACGTTGAAAAACCAACCCTCCAGCGTGAGTGCCGATAAAGCCGCATTGCTGGAAAAAATCAACAAGGCCGAAGAGTTACGCGGTCAGGCCGCAGACCGGCTGTCCGTTGTCGAAAATGAACTGGCCGATACCACGCGTGCACTCAAAGAAGCCGAAAACACAATGATGGAAGCGCGCGAGCAACGCGCCCACGCGAATGCTCTTGTTTCCGCCGGCATGGAAGAGATGGAACGCATCACCGCGAACATTGCGGAGCATTTCGACGGCAAAGTCCCTGAAGCGCTGGCCAATGACATCGACTTCAAGATCGAAGACGGTGCGATGCCCGCGCTGGAACCGATCAAAGCGGCCAAAGAAAAAGCGGTGCGCGAACGCGATAATATCGGCCCCGTCAATTTGCGTGCAGAAACCGAAGCCGAAGAACTCGAAAAAGAAATGGGCACGATGTTCGGCGAACGCGAAGACCTGATCCAGGCGATTGCCGAACTGCGCGAAGGAATTAATAAACTGAATGCGGAAGCGCGCGAACGCCTCAACAGCGCGTTTGAAACCGTGAACAAGCATTATCAGGAATTGTTCGTGAAATTGTTCAACGGCGGCGCGGCGCACTTAAAGCTGATTGAATCAGACGATCCGCTTCAAGCTGGTCTCGAGATCTTCGCACAACCACCGGGTAAGACACTGCAATCACTCTCCCTGCTCTCAGGGGGCGAACAAACGCTGGCCTCTATCGCGCTGATTTTTGCGATGTTCTTAACGAACCCCTCGCCAATCTGCGTGCTGGACGAGATCGACGCGCCGCTCGACGATGCCAACGTGGACCGCGTTTGCAACCTGCTCGATTATATCGCGGCGCGCGGCGAAACGCGCTTCCTGATCATCACGCACCACCGTTTGACGATGGCGCGCATGGACCGCCTGTATGGGGTCACGATGGCCGAGCGCGGCGTCTCGCAGCTGGTTTCCGTTGATTTGAGCCAGCATACGCTCGATTTCCTCGAAGCGGCGGAATAAGGAACCTTACCAACGCTCCTGAAGTTCGCTATGCTAAGCGCATAAGCGAAGGAGGCTTCCTATGAAATATGTCGACGGTTTTGTCATTCCCTGCCCTAAAAAGGGTGTAGAAGCGTACCGGAAAATTGCAAAAAAAGCCGCGAAGATCTGGATGGAGCACGGTGCGCTGGAATATTTTGAATGCGCGGGCGAGGATTTGAACCAGAAATTCGGCATCCCGTTTCGTAAACTGGCCGGCGCCAAGCCGAATGAAACGGTCATCTTCGCCTGGATTGTTTATAAATCACGCAAGCACCGCGACGCTGTAAACAAAAAAGTCATGGCCGACCCGCGCATCGCCAAAATGTGCGGCCCGGATGGTGCCGGCATGCCGTTCGACGTCCAACGCATGACCTATGGCGGCTTTGATGTGATTGTCGAAGGGAAGTAAAGCTGGCAGACCAATAAGCCCCCCTTTATTGTCATCCTCCGGCTTGACCGGAGGATCTATAGCCGCACACACTGGATTCCCCGCCTTCGCGGGGAATGTATGCGCTCTTTTCATTGACAGTATGTAAAGAAAACCATAATCTCATTACATAATGAAAATGCAATATAAGGAAAAAATCTATGTCTTTAGATGATGCAAAAAATTTATTTTTTGAACAATGGAATATGGATATGGAAGAACTATTAGAGAAATTAAAGGAAAGAGGGGAAACACTCATTTCTGGCACTCCTCAATTTGAAGAAATGGTGCGACTGGCTGAATCGCATATGAGCCCCGCCAATACTGCTTCGGAATTGCCAGATCCAGATCCGCGCGTCGGCAAATGGTCGGATTTACGCCACTCATAATAAATTCTCTCATGGCATAAACCGCATGAAGAAAATTCTTTTATGTATGGCTTCAATATTCCGCGCCACGCCATTTCTATCCTCGCGTTACAGAACGTCTCCATGATCACCGCGCTCTATCCTGCCGCGCTCGTGGCCATGAATGTGGGGATGTATGCGATGTTGAAGGTACGCAGGGCAAACCGTTTCATGTCATCCCGAGCGTAGTCGAGGGATCTTACCCGCTATCCGGCATACAAAATTCCCCGCCTTCGCTCGGAATGACAAGCTGGTCGGACTGTGCTAAAAAAACCGCATGACCGAGGACAATCAAAATGACCTGAATGAGCGGCTGAAAGCGGCACGCGCGGAGTTCGAGAAGGATTATAATCCCAAAGAAAACGCCAAAAAAGCCAAAGGCGGCGAATCAATCAATGACGGGGCGAAAGCCGGGATCGAGCTGGTCGGAGCGATTGCAGGGGGGGCCTTGCTGGGCCTTGGTATCGACCATTTGTTCGACACATCCCCGACCGCCTTCTTTATATGCCTGATTTTGGGTGTTATTACAGGGTTTTACAACGTTTACAAGATTACGATGGGATTGGGCACATCCGTCGGATTTATACAGTTGCACAGCGGAAAAAAAACCGCTAAACAAAACGCAAATTTGGATCAGGAAAACACAGAAAACAAAGGTTGACCGGCAGAAACCATGGCCAATCCTATTGCACAATTCGAGATTACCCCCCTCGTCCCCCTGTCTGTCGGCCCGCTCGATATCTCCTTCACCAATTCATCCTTATGGATGGTGATTGCGGTGGTGGTCAGCACGATATTTCTGGGGCTGGCCACGTCGCGCAAGGCGCTGGTACCGGGCCGCCTGCAGATGTCGGCGGAAGTTTTATACGAATTTATCGCCGGTATGATCCGCGAGAATATCGGGCAAGGCGGACGGCAGTATTTCCCGCTTATCTTCACCCTTTTTATGGTCGTTTTTCTGGGGAAT
>CAYSGL010000163.1:0-4129 GCA_964430725.1 uncultured Pseudobdellovibrionaceae bacterium | reverse complement strand
CCGCACCGACATCCCCCTGTGGAATATTGAACTGGGCGATACCGGACAAGGCCGAAGCGGGGTTATTAAACGCCTGTCGGTTCTGCGTGCCGATACATCCAAGGCGATTGCGGATCGTATCACACCTACCCGATCAATTCCGCTCGCGCTTCATCGGGGGGAACAGGCGACCTTGATCATGCGCGTGGAAACGGACAATGGGTTGCCTGTCACGCTGCCTTTACACATCAAGCCAGCCAAACAAGGCACCAGCGGCTTGAACTATCCGTTCCTGACCCTTCTTATCCTGTGTCTCGGCGGAGCGCTTTTTTATGCGGCGCTCGGGCTGATCGACAAGCATCAGGGCGCTTTTGCTACGGCGGGCTTCTTTCTGTTTGTCGGCCTGTTTTTCTTCTGGCAGGCAGAATTCAGCCTGCATAGTTTCGCTTTAAGCGGGGAGGTTTTACCAATCCTTCTCACTCTTGCTTTTCTGTGCGCTGGTATTGCCTCTGCCGCACAAAGGCTGCCTGACGAAGAACAAACCATGCTGAGCAAATTGTCATTGACTGCCGTGACAACCATCAGCCTGATCTGTATTTTTATCTACACATTGACGCCTTTGAGCGATCCTGTTCTGAAAAAATTGATGATATTGTCGCCGCTGTTTATTCTGGGACTATCCCTGATGACAACGAATATGCGCCAAATGGCCCGCCACAAGCCCGGCGCGACCTTGAGCGGGGTCGCCTGGCTTGTATCGCTCGGCGGATTTGGCCTATGGCTTATGTCCCTGTATGGGATTCTCCCTGCGATCGTGCCGCTTCCTTATCTGTTAATAGCAACGCTTGCTGCGCAGGTTGGGCTTGGCATGACAGGCAGTCTGCAAATGATCCGCGCCGCGCGTATAGACAGCGAACTAAGCCTCGAGAAGCTGCAACAGGAAGAGCAGGCCCATGCCAGAATGCGGCAATCGAAAGAAGCCGCAGATCAGGCGCGTTTGCTACGCGTATTGGAACGCGAGCGTGAAATCATGGCTGAATTGCGCGAACGTGAAAATATTCGCACGGAAGAAATGCGTCGCGCAAAAGAAGCCGCTGATGAGGCAAACCGCGCCAAGTCCGCCTTTCTTGCCGTTGTCAGCCATGAAATCCGGACACCCATGAGCGGCGTTATGGGCATGGTTCGATTATTGCTTGATAGCAACCTGACCAAAGAACAGCGCGAACATGCAGTGACGATTCAGGAATCGGGCGATTCCATGCTGGCGCTGTTGAATGATATTCTGGATTTTGAAAAAATTGAAGTCGGCCGCATTGAGCTTGAATCGATTGCCTTCGACCTGCCGCGCATGATTCAAAGCATTGTCACCTTAATGTCCGGTCATGCGGCACAGCGTAAAATCGTCCTTAGCGCCGAACTGGGGCAAGGCGTTCCCAAACAGGTCATGGGAGATCCGACCCGCCTGCGCCAGATTTTGTTGAACCTGACCGGAAACGCTATCAAATTTACACCATCGGGTACTGTGACCCTTCGTGTTGAAACCGGCCCTGTGGGAACCGATAAAAAGGCGGACATCACTTTTTCTGTTATCGATACAGGCATTGGCATTTCCGAAGAGGCGCAAACAAATCTGTTCAATCCGTTCTCTCAGGCCGATTCATCCATCACCCGAAAATTCGGCGGAACCGGCCTTGGCCTGGCGATCAGCAAAGGATTAATCAACGCGATGGGCAGCGACATCTCAGTGCGTAGCCGCGAGGGACAAGGCAGTGTCTTTTCCTTTTCGCTCTCAATGAAAGTGGTTGAGGTAACGTCGATCGAGCCAACGCGCATCGCGCCGCCAACGGCTGCGTACAATCCCGTCCTGCCTGCCTGTTCCTGTTTATTGGTCGAGGACAATGAGGTAAACAGAAAAGTCATTACCGGCTTTTTGGAAAAAGAGCCCGTCAGCATAACAGAACTGGATAACGCGGATGATATTTTCGATTTACTCAACCGGCAGACATTCGATGTCATTTTAATGGATGTGGAATTACCCGGCATGCGCGGCGATATAGCAACAGAGCATTTGCGGGCGCAAGGGTTAAGCATTCCTGTCATCGGCCTGACAGGAAATGTATCGAGCGATGACATCCGGCATTTTTATGCCGTCGGCATGGACGCCATTCTTGGCAAACCCGTCGATCCAACAAAATTAATCGAGACAATCGCTCGCGTCCTGCAAGACAAGCCGCCATCCCGTGATACAGAGATCATCGAATCGGACCAGAGGCAAGACAACGATACAGCCATATTCGACCAAGCCGTTTTGCAGTCATTGAAAGACAATTTAAAACCGGAACAATTGCACGAATTAATCCACGGCGCACTGGATAAGGCCGGTGAGATAATCTGGGAACTACACGGGGCGCTGGACGAACAGGATACGGCGAAACTGGCGGCAAAGGGACATGAACTCAAAGGCATGGCCGGCAATTTCGGCATGGCGGAACTCAGCGCGATTTCATCCGAAATAGAAAAACTGGCAAAGCAAGGCGTCATCGACGCATCGATCGACACGCTTGTATCACGCCTGCCAAAAGCAAAAGCCAGGGCGGATGAGGCCCTGGCTCAATGGTTACAATAAATTAGAGCAATGCCCGTTTCGATTGAATCAGGAACAAGGAGCGACATGTACAAATAGTACATGAGCGACGCAGTGGCGCCATTCAAGTGAAACGGGGGACGCTCTAACCAACGATTTCTTCGGGTTTGAAGAAGTATTCAATCTCGATCTTCGCGTTTTCGAGCGAGTCGGACCCGTGAACCGAATTCTCGCCGATCGACAGGGCATATTCCTTACGGATCGTCCCTTCGGCGGCCTCGGCCGGATTGGTCGCGCCCATGATTTCGCGGTTTTTTGCGACGGCATTCTCCCCTTCAAGCACCTGAACCACGACCGGTTCGGAGGACATGAATTCGGTCAATTCACCAAAGAAAGGACGCTCTTTATGAACAGCGTAGAAGCCTTGCGCCTGCTCCAGGCTCATGTGGATACGTTTTTGCGCAACAATACGCAGCCCCGCCTCTTCCAGCTTGGCATTGACGGCACCCGTCAGGTTGCGGCGCGTGGCATCGGGCTTGATAATCGAAAATGTGCGTTCTATAGCCATAATATTCCTCTATATAGTCGTTTTGCGGCCTATGTAGCGGAGTTATGTGCCTATGGCAACCCCTATCGATTTAGTAAACCCTTGCTTTGGGCGGCACCGGTTCGACCTCGTCGGTCAGGGTTGTCAGGATCACGGGGCGCGTCCCATGACGGGTTTGACCGGAATCATCAACCCAGCAGGTCGAGTGGGCCATCCAGTTCACATCGTCACGATCAGGATAATCTTCACGCGCATGCGCCCCGCGTGATTCGGTGCGGCGGACGGCAGAACGCAATGTGGCAACCGCCTGTCCCATCAGATTATCCAGCTCCAGCGTTTCAACCAGATCGGTATTAAAAATCAGGGAGCGGTCGGTAATGGCCAGATCGCTTTTCGCCGCATGGATGGCATCAATCTTGTCGACTCCCTCTTGCAGGGTTTCGCCGGTTCTGAAAACCGCCGCATGATCTTGCATGGTGCGCTGCATTTGCAGGCGCAGGTCCGCCGTACGCGTGCCGCCCGAAGCATTGCGGAAATGATCAAAGCGGGCCAGAGCATAATCGGTGGAATGATTATTGATTGCCTGATGCGGCGCGTTCGGCGTCAGCGTTTCCGCACAGCGGTTCGCCGCCGCCCGCCCGAAAACAACCAGATCGAGCAGGGAGTTAGAGCCAAGGCGATTCGCGCCATGGACCGACACACAGGCCGCTTCGCCGATTGCCATCAATCCAGACACAATACGGTTTGGATCGGCTTCCGTCGGATTAAGCACTTCGCAACGATAATTGGTCGGAATGCCGCCCATATTATAATGAACCGTGGGTAAAACGGGAATCGGCTCGCGCGTGACATCAACGCCTGCGAAAATACGGGCTGATTCCGCGATACCGGGCAAGCGCGAATGAATAACATCCGGCGGCAGATGCATCAGATTCAGATGAATATGGTCCTTGTTTTTACCAACCCCGCGCCCTTCGCGGATTTCGATCGTCATCGAACGCGATACGACTTCGCGGGAG
>CAYSGL010000162.1:0-4143 GCA_964430725.1 uncultured Pseudobdellovibrionaceae bacterium | reverse complement strand
AGGAAGAAGACCAAAGCGCCCATCCGCTGGGTGCGGCGCGTGCGCAAATCCACGAAAATTATATCATCGCGCAAACCCAGAACGGTATGGTGATCGTTGATCAACACGCGGCCCACGAACGGCTTGTGTACGAAAAATTTAAAACGCAATATGCGCAGAACGGCATCGCAGCACAAGGATTGCTGGTACCCGACATTGTCGATCTGGCCGAAACCGATGCCGACCGGCTCATGGCGCATGCGGACATGCTCAAGAGCATGGGGCTTGAAATTGAAGCCTTTGGGACGGGTTCAATTGCTGTGCGCTCTGTTCCTGCTTTGCTCTCGGGCCGGTGCGAAGCGGCACAGCTTGTACGCGATCTGGCGGACGAACTGGCCGAACGCGGAACGGCGCAGGGCCTCGAAGAAACCGTCAATCATCTACTCTCCACCATGGCCTGTCACGGCTCAGTACGCTCCGGACGCCGCCTGAACGCCGATGAAATGAACGCGCTGTTGCGCCAGATGGAAGAAACACCCAATTCAGGCCAGTGCAACCATGGACGGCCCACCTATATTTCTTTATCATTGGCGGATATTGAAAAACTGTTCGGACGCCGGGGATGAAAATGTATCACGAACATGAAATCAGCAAACACCGCAGCACGATTATCCAGCTCTATGTCGTGTTTATTGTTACGGTTCTGGCCGGGTTCGTTCCCAACGGCTATGTTCAGGGGCTGGCGGTCATCCTTCTGCTGGTTTTGATGATCGCCGTCCCGCTCTACGGGCTGGCGGCCCCGCAAGGCTCCATCCTGAAAAGCCATATGCGCTATCTGAATCAGACAATCTGGGCAGGATCGTTCTTTCTGGCGATCGGCGCCGGCATCATGGCCTATTGGGTTTATCAAAGCGGCGATCACAGCGCGTTTTTATCCCTGCAAGAACAAATCCATACCGGATCGATGGTCAGTGAGGCGGGTATATACGCCACAATCGACTCTTTCATCTCAACCAATATGAGCCTGATCGTAAAATCTTTTCTGATCTGCGTCGGCCCGCCCATGCTGTATATAATCGTCCGCACGATGCGCGGCCTGAATTGCGCCACCCAGGGGGATCATGTCTGAGTATAAAAAACGTCTCGCGTTTCTGGCCTCGCATAACGGCTCCGCCGCACGTGCCATCACAAAAGCCTGCCTTGCGGGAGAACTTCCTGCCACGCCCGCCTTGCTGATTTCCAACAATCCTGATTCAAAGGCCCTCGATTGGGCCGAAGAAATGGGGTTAAAGGCGCTGGTCATCAACGCAAAAACCCACAGCGATGTCGATGCGGCCATTGCCGCCGCCTTTGAAGGCCATCAAATCGACCTTGTCTGTTGTTCGGGCTATATGAAACTGATCGGGCCGCAGACCCTTGCGGCCATGAATGGAAAAATCTGGAACGTGCATCCGGCGCTTTTGCCGAACTATGGCGGCAAGGGCATGTATGGCCGCCATGTGCATGAAGCCGTGGCCGCATCCGGCGATACGCAAACAGGCATTACCCTGCACGAAGTTGACGGGGAATATGACCACGGGCGTGTTATCGCCCAGAGAACCATCCCCCTGACTGATACCGATACCGCCGATACAATCGAACAGAAAGTCAAGGAGGCGGAGCCGGACTTTTACGTCGCAACCCTCGCCTCCTATCTTTCTACTTCAGATCGAACAGCATAAGTTCGGAATCCGCCTGCGCGGTAAATGTCACGCGCGCGGCGCCGGTTATTTCAAGTCCGTCGCCTTCTTTCAGGACTTCGCCGTCCAGCGTCACGCGGCCCCGCGTTACCTGAACGAATCCACCGCGTCCCGGCGCAAAATCGTGGCTGACGTTTTGCCCGTCATCAATCTGCGCCAGATAGAGTTTGA
The DNA here is from genome assembly GCA_964430725.1 of uncultured Pseudobdellovibrionaceae bacterium. Classification (GTDB taxonomy): domain Bacteria; phylum Pseudomonadota; class Alphaproteobacteria; order Micavibrionales; family Micavibrionaceae; genus CAYSGL01. Next base: position 2,254 of record CAYSGL010000162.1, on the reverse strand, counting down.
CATCCTGTTTGATCGTCACCGCACCGTCCGTACCATATTGGTCACCGATCAAATGGAACCGGCCTTTGACCTTGTCGGGATCGATAGCTTTTTGCTCATAGCTTGGCTCTGTGCCTCGCTCATTCGGCATAATCCATATCTGGAGAAGGTGGACATCCTCGTCCTGCGATGCGTTGAACTCGGCATGTTCGATGCCGCGTCCCGCACTCATACGCTGTATCTCCATCGGGCGGATTGTTGCGCCATTGCCAAGTGAATCCTTGTGCGCCAGCGCGCCACGCATGACATAGGTGATAATCTCCATATTGTCATGGGCATGCATATCAAATCCGGCGCCCGGAATGACGATGTCATCGTTGATGACGCGCAACGCGCGAAAACGGATGCGGTTCGGGTCGCGGAAATTGCCAAAAGAAAATGTGTGAAAGCTGTCCAGCCAGCCGGTTTTTGTCCGGCCGCGCAGATCGCGGTCGTGGATTTTGTACATGATATACTCCTTTCCTTGGGGATGGAGAGATAAGATGGTGCGGCGAAACAAAATTTCAAGGGCGGGATTTGGCCCGGCTTTTCATCAGGTCGAGCAGCAATTTCTGGTCGCTGGCCGGCATGGATTTATAGGCCGAGAGAACCTCGTCATCCTTCTCGCTCATACCACGGGCCGGGGCGTCGGCGGGTATTTCATTCAAGGTCAGCCATTCGACCGGAATGTCCAGCGCCCGCGCCAGACGCGGCAGGTAGCGCGGCGACAGCGCCTTGCCGGATTCAGCCTGTTGGATGGCCTGCTGGCTGGTACCGGCCATTTGCGCAAGATCGGCCTGCGTTAACCCTTTGACCGTCCTGATATAAATCAGGCGGTCGGCCAGAACGGGCATGTCCTTTAAGCGCACCATACTTCGTATGATAGGCGCAAGCCCTTGTAAAATCTTGACAATTTATCTTGTTGACACAACCAACCTAAAATTGTATTTTCTTGTATATGAACTTATCGCCATTACTGACAAAGGTACTGGACAGGCTGGCTGGTGCTATGACGGCGGAACAAAACGGGCCCGCGCTTCCAGACAGGGCTGGCGACAGACGCACCCATGCAGGTGGTCGTTGACCAACCCCACAGCCTGCATAAACGCGTACGCCGTGGTTGGGCCGAAGAATGTCCAGCCACGGCGTTTCAGCTCCTTGGACAGGGCAACGGAATAATCGCTTTGGGTGATGGGGCGCAAACTGGCGGCATCAAATTTCCTGGGCCGATCCTTGGCCGCCGGTTCATACTGCCAGATGAATTTTGCGAGGGAGCCTTCACGCTCGATCAGGTCAATCGCGCGGCGCGCATTGTTGATCGTGCTTTCTATTTTACCGCGATGCCGGATGATGCCCGCATCGCTTACCAGCCGCTCGACATCCTTGTCCGTAAACCGCGCCAGCTTTTCAATCTCGAAATTGGCGAATCCTGTGCGGAAATTTTCGCGCTTGCGCAAAATGGTGATCCAGCTTAACCCCGCCTGAAATCCTTCCAGGCAGATTTTTTCAAACAGGTAACGATCATCGGCGCAGGGGCGGCCCCACTCATCGTCGTGATAGGCAAGATACAGGGGATCGTTGGCATGCCACCAACACCGCTTGCGGCCATCCGGCCCGATGATCAGCCCGTCATCCGTTTTATTCATCGTTCAAAAACGCCAGAAAATCTGCGGCGGCTTTTAATTCGGCGCGCATGGCGGCCTGCTTTTTCGCAATAACCGGATCGTCGCCATGCTCGGCTTCATTTGCGATCTCGGCATGATAGGTTTCTTCCAGCCAGTGCGCATCAAACAACTCCTGAGGCGTTATCATTCCTTCAACAAAGGCCAACCCCAGAACGATTGATCCGGCCTGCGCCGTCACGACATGCAGGATTGCGAAATAATATTCATCCAGCCCTTCGATATAATTCCACACGCGCTTATGCGCTTCTTCATCCTGCGCAATCGCATCAAGGCCAAAGGTCGTATCAAGCGGTACCTCAAAATGCTCGTCGAACCAGCCAAGCCATTTGTCCCATATTTCCTTTTCACGCGCGGCCAGAACCTCCGGTTCCTTCACGCGGTAGCACAGCAAATCGGTGTCCAGATATTTAAGCAGGGATTTGGTGATGGCTTCGCGCTCGCGCGCGCGGTCGATCGCCGTGTTCAATAAAGCCGTTAGCGGCATGGATTGGGGATCGATTGTCTCCCCCTGCGCGGCCCATTCCGCCGTGACCGCTTCGGCAAGTGATGGC
>CAYSGL010000161.1:0-4158 GCA_964430725.1 uncultured Pseudobdellovibrionaceae bacterium | reverse complement strand
AAAAGTACCTGAACCGACCGAAGATGATTTCGACCGCGCTGCGGCAACGCGCCGCGCGCAGGCACGGCTTCGCCTGACGGCATCGCCCATTGAAGAATAACGGGCTGTCTAGCCACCCGTTTAATACCCGCTTCTTCCAGTAGCGGAAATTCCAACCCAAACCCACTTAAGGAGAAAACCATGTCCAAAAAGGAACTTATGGAGAAGCGTGCCAAGCTGATCAAGGATGCACAGGCGCTTTCTTCCAAATCCGAGTATTCGAAAGAAGATGATGCCAGTTTCAACAAAATGATGGATGAAGCCGACGGTATTCAGGCGCAGATTGATGCCATTGATCGCAGCGCGACTGCAGTTGCCGATCTCGAAAAAGCCGTTTCGTTTGCTGCCGGCCGCGAAAACACACAATTCGGCACGGATGGCGAAAAGGCCGCCCGCGCCGCCGCACAATCGCAGGCATTTGATAAATTCCTGCGTCAAGGCGCGGCGTCCCTGACACAAGAAGAACGCCAGATGCTACCCCGTGCAGCGCAGGAGGCTGCGACCGACGCCAAGGGAGGATTCACGGTTCCTGAAGGCTTCATGTCGACCGTAGAAGTCGCCGTCAAGAGTTTCGGCGGTGTTATCGGGGCGGGGGCCGATATCATAGAAACAGATTCCGGCAACGACATCCCGCTGCCGACGGTCAATGACACAACGACCAAAGGCCGTCTAATTGCCGAAGGCGCAGGTGCTGCCGAAGCTGACATTACTTTTGCGGCCGTTACCCTCAAAGCCTACACTTATACGTCTGACCTCGTACTTGTATCGAACGAACTGTTACAGGATACGGGTGTGAATTTGACGGCCCTGATCGCGGAACTTTGCGGCATCAGAACGGCGCGGATTACAAACGAGCACTTTACGACGGGCAATAATGCCACTCGCCCGCAAGGTGTCGTTCCTGCCGCCGCAGCCTCAGGTGTAGCGGCAGCGGCAGCGGCCATCACCGTCGACAACCTGCAGGATCTCAAATTTGCGGTGGACGAAGCCTACCGCAAGAACGGTCGCTTTATGATGAATGATACCACCCTGGCGGCCGTTGCCAAACTCAAGGATGAGGACGGTCGCTTTTTGCTGCAGCCAGCGGTCCGCGAAGATCTGCCGGATACGATCGTGGGCAAACCATATACTGTCAACAATGACATGGCGAGTGTCGGAGCGGAGGCTCGTTCGGTCTTGTTCGGCGATTTCAGCAAGTACAAGGTCCGTCGAGTCAAAGGTGGTATCTTGCGCCGCCTCGACGAGCGATTTGCAGACGACAACCAGACTGCGTTCGTGTTATTCACCCGCTGGGATGGCCGTCTTGTCGATGCCGGCACGAATCCGATCAAAGCTCTGGTTCACGCCGCAGAATAAGCAAGTATTGACAACCTCCTCGAAACCACCCCCGCGAGGGGGTGGTTTTTATCCCCGATCAAAACAGAGATTATCATGCCCTGCTTCTATGATCTTCAATGGCACGTGAGCCACGGCGCTGTTCTTTCTAAAGAGCCCGTATCAATAGACGAGGTCAAGAAACAGGCGCGCGTTCTGCATTCGCATGAAGATGATTATCTAAAAGGGGTGATCTCCGCCGCGCGGCGCATGGTCGAAAAACACTGCCGCCGGTCCCTTGTTCAGCAGAAATTGACGCTTTTCCTTAACCGTTTTCCCAGTCGGACCTATGAAGACAAGAATGCTTTGGTCCTGCTGCCTTTTTCTCCAGTCCTGTCCGTCGAAAGCGTTAAATGGCGCGACGACAGCAACACACTCCAAACAATCCCGCCTGAACAATATGTTTTATCGAAAGGCGATAGATCTTCAACACTATACCCTGCGCAAAGCCATGACTGGCCGTATGTGCAGACGCGCCCGAACAGCGTGGAAATTATCTATATCGCCGGCCTTTCGGCCAATGACGGTGACGAGAACGATGCACCCCATATAGAGATTTCAGAAAACATACCCGCCGACATCCGCCTTGCGATGCTGCTTTTGGCTGCACACTTCTATGAATACCGCGTGCCGGTAAATATCGGAAATTCCGTTACGGCATTGCCTTTCTCCGTCGAGGCTCTTCTTGAACCCTACATCATCGGAGCGCCGTAATGGATGCGGGAAAAAGAAAAGACCTGATCACATTTCAAACATGCATCCGCGTGCCCGATGGCGGTGGCGGACACATTGAAAGCTGGGAAAATCTACCTGACAGCCATCAAGAATGGGCAGAGATAAAACCTCTTTCAGCAAAGGAATCTCTCAAAGCAGGCTCGATCGAAGCGCTCGGCACCTTCGAAATTAATATTCGCCGGCGCGACGACCTCAACTCCGCCATGAGAATTCTATGGGCGGGCGCAGCCCTCGAGATCATCGATATGCCGCGCCCATCCGCCGGCACCGCCGAAATGATCATTATCGCCAAGGAATTTCGGTTATGAGCCGCCGCCGATCTGGTCTACGGAAAGTTAACCGACTACGCAGGCTTCTTCGACGGCTGCCCGACGATGTCACGGTCGAAATCCGGAAGGTAATTTCGGACGGCAGCGATATGATTTTGAAGGATGCGCAAGCGAATGCGCCGAAAAGGACTGGTGAATTGGTGCGGCGGCTGAAAAAGCGTGTTGCCCGTGACGGCTTAACGGCCCGCGTCGGACTTTTGCATAAGCGCGACAAAAAGAAGGTTTTTTATGCACACTGGGTTGAATGGGGGACTGTCGATACGCCCGCCAAGCCTTTTTTGTTTCCCGCTGCAGCTGCCAATATAAAAGTTATCTTCTTCAGGTCACAAAACGCAATCAGGCGGGCCCTGCAGAGGGCCATCAGGGGAGCTGGCAATGAGTAACGGATCTTGGCCGCTGCAACAAGGGCTTTACACCATCTTGACGGGCGCTCTCGCCTGCGGCGTTTATGATGAGGTGCCACAGAACGCACCCTATCCGTATGTGACAATTGGTGAATCTATCATCGTCGATGATGGCACGAAAACAGCCAGCGGAACCGAGCACGCAAGCACCTTTCATGTGTGGAGCCAGAGCGCAGGCAAGAAAGAAGCAAAGCTTATCCTCGCCAAAATTTATGACACCCTTCACGAAAAATCCTTTGTTATCGAAGGACAAAACCTCGTGAGTTGCCGTTTCGATACAGAATTTTCCATCACACTTGATCCTGACGGAAAAACCCGCCACGGCAGTGCGCGCTACAGAATCAATCTTGAACCGACCCCGTAACCTATCCAAGGAGAAGCCATCATGGGAAAAGAAAGTGGTAAAAAGGTATTGTTAAAAATCGGCGACGGTGCCGATCCGGAAGTCTTTACATCCGTCAAAGGTCAGCGTGATACCCGCTTGTCCATGCAAGCCAGCCCGACGGATGTGTCGGACAAAACATCGGATGGGTGGGGCGCAACGATTCCAGGCACGAAGCAGGCGACGATTACTGTCAGCGGCGTTGCTGTCTGGCCGGATACGACCGGTTGGGATGTGCTGCGAGAAGCCTTCGAGGATGAGGCAGAGATTAACGTACATCTCGTTGCCAATACCGACGGTGATGGGTGGAAAGGTCCCGTTACAGTCACCGGTTTTGATTATGGCGGATCTCACGATGGCGGGCAGGAATATTCCATTACCCTGCAGAACTCCGGCCCGCTTGTCTGGGTTGAGGCAGCGTAATGAAGAAGAACAGCGACCGCTGTGAATTTTCATTTTCGCTCAATGGCCGTTCCATGAAGATCCGTGTTACATGGGAGGCCATTGTTGCCATTCAAACGGCTCTTGGCTTTGGCATCGTACCGCTGGCCGCGCGAATTAACGCCAAAAATTATGGTTTGATCGAGGCAACGACCATCATTTTTCATGGATTGGTCGCAGCGGAACCAAAAGTGGCGCCTACCGAGGAACAAGTCTGTGAGCAGGTTTTCAAGGCCGGATTGCTCTCCGACGATATCATCGGCGCCATGGTCACATTCTGCGAATATGCTCTCACGGGAGGAAAACCGCTGGGGGAGCCGTCGGCGGACGGGTAAAAGGCTCTGACGAGTTGCCTATCCGCCGTCTTATGGGGTTTTGCTTCGCCGCGCTCGGCTGGTCACCCCGAGATTTCTGGAAGTCAACGCCGTCCGAAGTGTACGAGGCGATTGAAGGT
>CAYSGL010000160.1:0-4164 GCA_964430725.1 uncultured Pseudobdellovibrionaceae bacterium | reverse complement strand
CAACTATCGATCACGCCATCCCCTTCAAAGGCCAGAATTTTTGTCACCGTCTGGTCAAGAAAATCGCGGTCATGCGAGACGACAATGAGCGTTCCGGTATATCGCGACAATATTTCCTCAAGCATATCCATCGTATCCATATCCAGATCGTTGGTAGGCTCGTCAAGAATAAGGCAGCTTTTGGGATTGGCGAGAATGCGTGCCAACATCAATCTGTTTTTCTGCCCTCCCGATAAGGTCAAAACCTTGTCGTCGACGCGGGATGGATCAAACAAAAAATCTTTCAAATATCCGCAGACATGGCGCTGTTTGCCCATAACATCAATATAGTCGCCACCACTGGGTGCCAATGTTTTGCGCAAACTATCATCCAAATTCAAATCGCTGCGCTTTTGGTCGAAATACGAAAAAGCCAGATCCTTACGCCGCTTGACGCTTCCCTGATCGGCCGTTTCTTCACCAATTAACATCTTTAGAAAGGTTGTTTTGCCCGATCCGTTTTTGCCAAGGATGCCAATGCGATCGCCACGCTGGATCCGCAAACTGAATTTTTCCAGGATTTTCTTTTCTTCGAACGATTTATAAACGTTATAGAACTCGGCAACGACCTTGGAGCTTGTTTCGATATCGCGCAGAGGTTGGAGATCTATTTTGGCATTGGCGCGGCGGAATGCGCTTTGATCAGCCTTTAATTGATCCCGCATCTGGCGAATGTCTTCGAGGCGGCGCAGATTGCGCTTTCGCCGCGCTTTCACGCCCCGGCTGGCCCACTCCACTTCCATCGCGACTATTTGCTTGCGGTTTTGCAGTTCTCTTTCTTCTTGCTCAAGCAACATGGTGGACCATTCTTCAAAATGGCCAAACCCTTTCTGGCAAATGCGGACCCGCCCCCGGTCAAGCCAGAATATCTGATTGGTTATATTTTCCAGGAACATGCGGTCGTGGCTAATACACAACAACGTGCCACGGTATCCGCGCAAATAATTTTCCAGCCACTCAATCGCCTCCAGGTCCAAATGGTTGGTCGGCTCATCAAGTAGTAAAATATCCGGCTCTTCCACCAAAGCACGCGCCAGACCCGCGCGGCGTAATTGCCCGCCCGACAAATGCGTCATCATAGCCTGCGGATCAAGTTCCAGCGCCTCGGTTACAATGTCCACCTTATAGGCATGCAGGTCGCGTTCTTCGTGCTGTATTTCGCTAAAAATATAATCGAAAACCCGTTCACCCTTTTTGGGCACAATATCCTGATGCAAATAACCTATGCTTGTTCCAGCCTCTTGCCAGCGCTCGCCATCATCAAGATCCCGAACGCCTGTAATGACATTCATCAGGGTCGTTTTACCGGCACCATTGCGCCCGACCAGCGCAATCCGCGCCCCGTCATGGATATTGAAAGCGAGATTCTCAAACACCGGCTGTCCGTTATACCGGACGGCCGCATCCCTGACGCTAAGCAGTAAACGATTTGACATATCAAGAAAACGTGACCGTAACGCCGCGCTTTTTGAAGTAGGATTGCATCATCTTGCGCCCCTGACGATTATTTTGCGGCAGACGGGCCGGATCGACGATCACGCTCTTTTCAGCGCCGATCGCATTTTTCAGTGCGACGATATGAGTATCTATATCTTCATTATCATTCATCAACGAAGCATAGATATTTTCAAGAGCTTGATCTTTGGTCAGGGCAGTCATGGGGTGGTTTTAGCGCATCAAAACGTAAAAAACCATAAAAAAGGGCACCCGGACGGGCGCCCTTTTTATAACCAGTACCGCATGGCATCAACGGCGCGTTTCACCCATTGCGGTCCCTCTGGACGCGCTCGCATCCAGATTCAATGCCGACAGGGTTTGGGCGTCAATCTGGCCTGTTACATCCAGATTGTTCGCCTGCTGAAACTGGCGGACGGCATCGGCTGTTCTCGGCCCCCAGACGCCGTCAACCGTAATGTTATAGCCTTCCTGCGCCAATGTGGATTGAACGCTTTCTACTTGCTCGCTGGTCGATGTTACCGGTTCTGCATTCACCCCGGCCTGCGTTTCCATGGCGGGCGCTGTATTGGTCTGGATTGCGGTATCACCCGCCGCCATAACAGCGCCACTGGACAACGCAACCGCCCCAACTGTCAGCATCAACGTTTGCATAGTTCTCTTCATAACAACCTCCTTTTTCGTGTGATGGGATGTCCGGCAAACAACCCACGGCGGGTGTGCGTTCCGTGAAAAAATAAGGTGATTTTATGTCTTGGTTTGGCGGAGAAAAATTCTATTTTTAGCGAGACAGGACTGTATCGGTCCTGTTACAAGGGGGATATCCAACAAGGCTAGTAAAATTATGAAAAAAATTATCGTTGTTGTCGCCGCTGCTACTCTTTTGGCAGGAGGCGCTTATTATGTTATGTCTTCAAAACATGGCATGGCACAAAATGGTATGATGGGTGGCGAAATGCCCCCCGCCGCTGTCAAAACACAAACGATTGCATCGGAAACCATTACATTATATGAGACATTGCCGGGCCGGACGGCAGCGCATCGCGTTGCCCAGATTCGCCCGCAAGTCAGCGGAATCATTACCGAACGGAAATTCGAAGAAGGCAGTCTTGTAGAAGAAGGCCAGCAATTATATCAAATCGATCCTGCGCCTTATCGGGCCGCCTATAATCGCGCTCTGGCCGACTTGCAAAAAGCCCGCGCCAACGCCAAGGCGATTGAGGCCAAAGCCGCGCGTTTTGAAGAACTCGTTAAGATCAATGCGGTCAGCCTGCAGGAATATGACGATGTTAAAGCGGCACAAGATCAGGCCAAAGCCGACATTGCCGTCGCCAATGCCATGGTTGCCACGGCCAAAGTCGACCTCGATTATACAAAGGTCTACGCGCCTATCTCCGGTCGCATTGGCAAATCTTCCGTGACCGAAGGCGCATTGGTGACCGCAGGGCAGAGCGCCCCGTTAACCGTCATAACCCAGCTGGATCCGATCTATGTCGATATGTCGCAATCCACAGCCGATTTGATGCGTCTGCGCGGCGCAAACGACCTTACGGATCAAAGTCCTGTTGAGATCACCTTGACGGACAGCAATAAACTATACGATCAGCAGGGTACGCTGCAATTTTCGGACGTCAGTGTTGATGAAACGACAAGCTCGGTTCAACTCAGGGCTTTGTTTCCCAATCCAGAGGAAGAGCTTCTTCCCGGCCTTTTCGTGAGGGCGCGCATTCATTTGGGTACGAAGGAAGCCATTCTGGTGCCCCAGCGCGCCACTGTGCGTAACCCCGATGGAAACCTGATCGTCTGGACCGTGACGGCCGATAACACAGCCCAGCCTCGCCCGATCGAAATTGAACGCGAATATAACGATCAATGGATTGTTTCAGCCGGTCTTCAGCCGGGCGATGTGATCATCGTCGAGGGATACCAGAAAGTCGGGCCGGGCGCGCCTGTCATGCCTGAAGGAGAGCAACCCCAAGGCCTGATCCCTGCTGCTCCTGCTCCGGAAGAGATGCCGGACACGGCGGATATGCTCCCTGAAGACGCTCCGCCGGAAGATCAACCCCCGCAGGAATCGGAAAACCTCTCTTCTCCCCTGCCGCCCGAGCAAGACGCGGTGCCCGCCGACGATACGCAGGCAGAAACCATAGAAGACATGTCTCTTGAACCAACACCGGAAGAGCCGAATATGTCGGCACAAGACTTACTGAACCTGCCCGTTCAAGACGATATGACACAATAGAAAGACCACCACTATGTCCAGTTTCTTTATCGACAGACCAATTTTCGCCTGGGTTCTGGCGATCATCACCATGTTGGTTGGCGTGCTCTCCCTCTCGAAATTACCTGTCGAGATGTATCCGCGCGTGGCACCGCCCACAGTGGCTATCAATGCATTTTACCCCGGCGCATCCGCCGAAGTCGTGGAAAACAGCGTTACACAAATAATCGAACAGCGCTTAACCGGCATTGACAATTTGCGGTATTTTTCCGCCAGCAGCTCGGATGGCGCCATGACCATTACGCTGACATTCGAGCCGGAGGCCGATCCCGATATCGCGCAGGTGCAAACCCAGAACAAGGTTCAGGGCGCTTTATCCCAATTGCCGCCGGATGTACAATCCCTTGGCGTCACCGTTACAAAATCCAATGATAACTTTCTGCTTGTTG
>CAYSGL010000159.1:0-4233 GCA_964430725.1 uncultured Pseudobdellovibrionaceae bacterium | reverse complement strand
GGGGCGGAATCTCGCCCGGCGGATGGTCGGTGCCGGGGGTGATCTCCCCACCCGGATCGCCCGGCTCCATCGGGCCTGTGCCAATGGTTATGCCTGTCCCAATCGTGGTTGGGGGTGTGTCGGGATAGGGCCCCTCTCCTTCATGCCCCGGCGGTGGTGGCGGTTGATCGGGCAATTCACCAGGATTTCCGTAACGGTTCGTCGGGACGGCGCAGGTGCCAGGCGCAATTGTTGTATTGGTTGCTTTGACCGATTTGCTTTTTAAGGCCTCGCGTTGGTTGCCATCGCATAAATTGGCGGGGCCGGGGCCGATTCCCGGGGGACACGGCATTGAGCGCGAGTCGGTTTTTTCAATGCCTAATACGCATTCCGGATCGACGGCCTGATTATCAATATACACTTCGTAATGAAGGTGCGGTCCGCTCGAGCTGCCTGTGTTATTGGTAACCGCCAATTGTGTATCGCCCTGAAACTGGTGCAAGTGGAAATAGCGAACCTCAACACCATTGCCGCAATTTTGGCGCAGGACCAGACCCGCCGCGCCCCATTCCCATAGCGGGCTGCCGTTTGTGTTCAGGATGACGGAACATTTTCCTTCGGTTCCCCCTGCGGTTTGGCCGCTTTGCAAGGGGATCAGACTGTGATTTGGATAGGGTAGGTCAACGCCCGCATGTCGGTGGCCTGGTCGCTTGACACCAAAAGGCGAATTAACATTTTTGGTAAAAAACGAGGTGAGATAGCACAGCGTATCGGGCGAACAGCTTCCCCCCGACCCCGTTGGTTGCGATGTACCGCCGGTTGTCCCGCCTGTGGCTGGTGTATCGCTTGTGCTCTGGGCCAGGGCGGGTTGCGCAAAAACAATGAACAGCGCCGCAAGAAGCCACGTGCATCGCCAATACAGTCTTTTTTGTGCTGTCTTTGCCTTCAAAAACTTGCCCCGGTTGGCCGGTTGATTCCGGCGTATACCTATTCAGTGTATCGCAAAAAGTGCAGGCAGCGCAAAAGCTTATCGGCTATCGGGCGCGGTTATCCGCGTTGCTTTCATATTGTTGGTTATACGGGTTCCAGCGATAGAGGCGGCGGGCAAAATCGTTGGTGGGGGACCCGGTCGCGACGATTTGCCGCACCCCGTAATCCTGCGTGTCGAGAATCTGGATGCCCGTGGCCGGCGCCAGCGTGCCGAGCGTGACCGGCGTGCGGCGCGGCGGGAGGGCGAGCAGGCGGATCTGCCCGTCCGGAAATTTTACCAGCGCTTCGCTCAGCCCGTCATTGTTCAGGTCGGCCTCGGCGATCTGAAGGCTGGACGGGCGGGGGGCGTTACCGGCAAACTCCAGCGGGCGCATGATGATATCGCGCGCCGGATGGTCGGTCAGGGGTTTGAAGAACACCGGTTCTTGTGCCAACGCGGGCGGCGCCAGCATAAGCAGGGCCAGAATCCTAAGCGGCCAGATCAATATCGAGGATCGACATATTGAAATCATAGGATGTTTCGCCGTCTTCTTCGTTCTTATAGACGACGCCGATAAATTCGCCGTTCAGCATGACTTCGATGGAATCGGGCGTTTGCGCGCGGGGGCGGACCCCGATCTGGCCGTTGAGTGTGCGGCGCAGATAATCCTGAACCTTGATCATTTCGTCGGGTTTAATTTCGGTCACGTCTTCTATTCCTTTAATAATATGGGCGTTGGGTCCTGCTTAGCAAACTCGAGGCCGGACGCGCAAGCCGTTTGCGCCGCCATCGCCAGTGATTTGCGATCCGGATGGGCCGCGCGGTCCAGCGGCGGGTGGAAGGTCAGGGTCAGACTGGCCCCCCTGCTTTTGGCGAATTCCCACAAATGCGGGGCCAGAACAATATCCCCGTAATAGGCATATTGGTCGCGCTGGGCGTCATCGGTTATGGCGCGGCCATCAACGCCGGTCAGCGACAGGGTAAACGGCTGAATGATGATATCTGATTTTAGCAACATCTCGAACAGCGTTGATTTAAAAGGAAGAATTTGCGCGCCGTTACTTGATGTCCCTTCGGCGAACAGGACGAGCGGCATAGGGCGTGCCAGCGCCGCTTCAAAAACAGCCTTCCCTTGCTCTGCCTGTCTGGGGTCGCGGGAAATGAATACGGTTTGCTGGAGGCGCGCCAGTATCCCGAATAATGGCCAGCGCCTGACATCTTCCTTGGCGATAAACGATGTGTCGATGACGGCGCTGAGGACTTCGATATCCAGATAGGACAGGTGGTTGCCGACAAAGATAATGCGCCTTTTTGCAACGGCTTGTCCCTTGATCGTTATCGTCATGTTGAACAGCCGGCAATTAAAGCGATGGAAATAGCGCGGAATGACATAGGCGGCGGGGCCGGTGGTTATTGTCAGTATCAGCGCCTGAAATGGAATAAGAATAACACAGGCTAAACCATAGATAACCAAGCGAAAAATGCCGATTAGGGTGCGCATGGTTTTCTATGCCGGATTGTTTGCGGCGACGGTGTCCGTTGACGCGTTCTCCGCTGCGGCGGCGATCGATTTTTTCGCAAATTCGCTGTCTGTCGGGATGTGCTTTTGCGTTTTACGCCGGTAATGGTTGACGTATTTATCGGTTACCTGATGGGTGGGCATCACGATGCACACATCGGTCGTATTGAATTGTTTATCGACCACGGCGCCGTCCCCGATCATCGCGCCCAGGCGCAGATATCCCTTGATCAGCGGGGGCAGCGAGGCAAACACCCGCTTGGCATCCAGATCGTCCTTTGCCTTGATATTCATATCGACATAACGGCTGTCAACGGCGCGGGGGCGCAAAGACGGTTTTGCCAGATGGTAATGGTGTAAATACGACAGTTGATCGGACAGGGCGTCGATATCCGTTCCGTGAAGGCTGGCGCATCCGAACATCAGGCCGATTTCATGGTCCGCGACGTAATGGGCGATTCCTTCCCATAGTTTTTGCAGGACGGGCCGTGTGCGATAGTCGGGCAGCACGCAAGAGCGGCCAAGCTCCAGCAGCACCGCGCCGGACGATAATAGCGGCTCGATATCATATTCATCGGCTGTGTAAAACCGGCCATGCGCTTCCGCCACATCGCGGCGGAGCAGGCGGTATGTGCCGATCAATTGCGCATCCCCTGCGGGCAGGCTTGTATCCAGTACGACCAAATGGTCGGCGATCGGGTCATATTCGTCGATATCACGCTTTTCACGTGCCATTTCCTCGTTCGGAATGGCGCCGAACTCATCATAGAAAACCGTATATCTCAGTCTCTGCGAGGCTTCTATTTCGGATGGTGTGTCTGCGAGGCGGACAATAATCGTATCTTGCGGATCGCTCATTTATCGGGTCATCTAACTCTTTTCAGGTGTCCTCATCCTACGGGGTTGACCGCATGCGTTCAAGGAAAGAAACAATGAATATCCTGTTTGTCTGCACCGGCAATATCTGTCGCTCGCCAACCGCCGAGGCGATTATGCGGGAGCGCGCCGCATCGCTGGGGCTTGACTGGCGCATCGATTCTGCCGGAACCCATGGATATCATATTGGCGATCCGCCCGATTCCCGCGCCATCCGCATGGCCGCCTATAAAGGGGTGGATATGGCGGATTTGCGCGCCCGGCAGGTCACGGCGGCGGATTTCGATACGTTTGACTGGCTCTTTGCCATGGATCGCGGGCATGCCGATATCCTGATGCGCCAGTGTCCGCCCATGCGCCGCGCCAAAATCCGCCTGTTTTTGGAGGATGCGGGGATACCCGGCCCGTCGGGATTCGATGTGCCTGATCCATATTATGGGGCGCTGGAAGGGTTCGAGAGTGTCTTTGATCTGATCGATCGCGGGGTAGAGGGCGTTATGGCGGCCCTTAACCCACTGAAAAACAGTAAAAAATTAGCGGATTGAGATTTTACAAAGTTATTCACATTTTTTTCAAAAGTTTTGTTTGACTCTGGCGGGTGAATTTGCGAGATTGCCGCCAACGACGATGAAAAAGCGTCGGTAATAGAGAGTAATATTCCCCACACACAGATAAAAGCCTCTGCCTAACCGCAGGGGCTTTTATTTTTCTGTATGGCCGATTACTCTCCGTTGAACTGGTCGAAGGCGCGCAGGGCGTCTGCCGCATACATCAGGGCGGGGCCGCCGCCCATATAGACGGACATTCCCAGAACCTCGGCGATTTCCTCTCGCGTCGCGCCCAGATCTTTTAACGCTTTGGCATGAAAGCCGATGCAGCCGTCACAACG
>CAYSGL010000158.1:0-4260 GCA_964430725.1 uncultured Pseudobdellovibrionaceae bacterium | reverse complement strand
CGCGCCTGTTGGACATAAAGCCCGCCTCGACCAGCACCGAGGGGATATCAGGCGCGAAGCGGACGCGCTGCTCAGCGACGGATACCGCCGCCGCGTGGCCAGCGCGCTGAAATCGGGGATCGACGCCTATTTTGCGCGTGTGCAAAAAAACAACAAAAATGACTGATCAATGCCCCTTGAGGGCTGTTTTTCCAAGAAAACGCTTGAAACCACAGTCTTTTTTTGGAATCGCTCTATGCATGCCATCAATTCTTTATTATAAGAGGTATGGTTTGAATGGAGGATTGGCCGTCGGCCTGCCTTTTAAATGAAGTAAACCGCTTTAACCAATGTGAGGATGACAATGAAAAAACTGCTCGTAAATGCCCTGGTTCTTGGTTCCACTGTTGCGCTCGCTGCTTGCGCATCTGATGGTTATTCGCGTCAGGATGAAACACTGACACAAGCGCCGTATGCTGAAGAGCGCACGGTTGGTTCGGCTCCGGCGAAAGCCGCTCCGGTTCGTTCGGCAGAGCCGGTTTTCGAAAGCCGCCAGACGAAGTAATGACACGGCTCGTATAGAGCCTGATAGGAATAAAGCCGCCTGGGTCTCCCAAGCGGCTTTTTTCTTGGCCGCGTTCATGGCACACTGGCATCCATGACACAAACATGGCGACATCATCCGGTGGTAAGAGGGGCGGGGCGTTTGCTGCTCGTGGCCCTGTTTGCGGCGCTGGGCCTTTTTCTCTATGCGCTGGTTTTTCAACTGATGGTGGCGACGGGGCTGCTGGTCGCCGATCTGGACGGCGATGGCTTTGGCTGGGCGCTGACCCGCCGCGCGATGCTGGTCTGGCTGGCCGCCCTTGGTCTGGCGCTGGCGGGATCATTCGTCCGGGCCGGCTGGCGCTGGCCGCTGGTGCTCGCGCCGGCCTATGGTCCGGCCCTGTATGCCGCCATGGTGGTTCTGGCCGGATAGACGGAATGGCGGTTTTTCAAGGGCTTGCGCCGCTATTTTGGGCGCGGCGGCTTTTTATCCTTTTTTGATTGTATCGGCTGGCGCTTTGCGTGTATTGTCTGATCTGCGACACGTTGCGGTCATGCAGGGCGGGATTGTCCGCCGGTATTTATAGGTTTCGCTGAGTGCAACGGCGGTTTGAATGACGGGGTATCCCGCTTCGGGCTTTTGGTCGGCGAAAGACAGAGATAACAATTTTTTGATTTAAGATTGTACCCGCGCCCTGCGGCGCACCACATAAAGGGGCCATCCGGCCCCGATGGGCGGAACAAACGGGCAGGAACGGGGCGCTTAAACCGCCTGGAATCAATGGCTTTTGCCGCTTTGCCCGCCTTGGCGGATCTTTCCCCCCATTCACATCGGTTATGACACATAGCAAAGGCTTTTGCGCCGTTGCTCGATCGTCTCCGTCGCGGACGCGAGCGCTGGCTGCACTGGTCATTGGAGAATAAAATAATGAGCAAGAAGATGCTGATTGATGCAACCCATGTCGAAGAAACGCGGGTTGCGGTTGTGGACGGTTACCGTCTGGTTGAATTTGATTATGAAAGCAAGGTCCGTAAACAGCTGCGTAGCAGCATCTTCCTTGCCAAGGTCACGCGGGTGGAACCGTCCCTGCAGGCCGCTTTCGTGAATTACGGCGGCAATCGCCACGGGTTTTTGCCCTTCTCGGAAATCCATCCTGATTACTTCCGCATTCCGGTCGCGGACCGCGAAGCGTTGCTGGCGGCGCAGGCGGCGGAACTGGAACAGCATGACGAGGAATTCGACGAGGACGAGGACGAAGATCTGTCCGCCGGAAATGCTGCCGATGAAACTGGTGACGACGACGAAGACGAAGACGATGATGATGAAGACGAAGAGGATTATGTCGAGGAAGTTGGCGGTGCGGACAAGCCGATTGATGATGAGGCCGATGAAGCCGCGCACGAACAGACAGGCGCATCCGACAAACTCGACGCACAAGACGTCGGCGCTGGTGATGACGCCATAGAAGAAGAATTCGCCGAAGATGTGGCCGAGGAAATCAGCGCTGATGAAGACGCGGCCTTGATCGAAGATGCTGAGCAACTGGGCGGTGAAGAAGACGAAGGCGAGACCGACAACACGCAAGGCGAGGAAGGCGGACGCAACGACCGCCGCCGCTGGCGCAATAGTCGTGGCCGTGGTCGTGGGCGCAACGGTCAGGGACACGGTCATAATCGTGGCCGCCGGGCCGCCATGGACTCGCGCAAGGTCGACATGGTCGGCGGAGATGGGATCGAAGGGGACCGCCCGTTCCGCTTTAACATGCGTAACCGCTATAAAATTCAGGAAGTCATCAAGCGCGGCCAGATCATGCTGATTCAGGTCAACAAGGAAGAGCGCGGCAATAAAGGGGCAGCTGTATCGACCTATCTGTCGTTGCCCGGTCGCTATTGTGTGCTGATGCCCAATTCGCCGCGCGGTGGCGGTGTGTCGCGCAAAATTGCGAATTATGCCGACCGCAAACGCATGCGCGAAATTTTAAAAGAGCTCGAAGTGCCCGAAGGCATGTCGGTGATTTTGCGGACCGCCGGTGTTGCGCGGACCAAGGCCGATATCAAGCGCGATCTTGATTACCTGACGCGCCTGTGGAACCAGATCCGCGAAGATACGCTGAATTCATCCGCGCCTGCATTGATTTATGAAGAAGGCAATCTGATTAAGCGCTCGATCCGCGATTTATACACCAAGGATATCGACGAAATTATTGTGTCGGGCGATGAAGGTTATAAAACTGCCCGCGATTTTATGAAGATGTTGATTCCCTCGCATCTCAAACGTGTATCCGATTACAAGGATGCGCGTATTCCTCTGTTCCATAAATACCGCGTCGAAACGCAAATCACCGAGATTGGAAAAATGACCGTAACGCTGAAATCCGGCGGCTATCTGGTGATCAACCCGACCGAAGCGCTGGTCTCTGTCGATGTTAACTCGGGACGTTCGACCAAAGAACGTCATATCGAGGAAACGGCGCTGAAAACAAATCTGGAGGCGGCGGATGAAGTCGCGCGCCAGTTGCGTTTGCGTGATCTGGGCGGGCTTGTCGTGATCGACTTTATCGACATGGAAGATCGCCGCAACAACCGCAAGGTGGAAAACCGCTTAAAAGATGCTCTCTCGCAGGATCGCGCCCGTATTCAGGTCGGTCGTATTTCCTCGTTCGGTTTGCTCGAATTATCGCGCCAGCGTCTCAATCCGTCCCTGACTGAAATGCAATTCGAGCGTTGCACTCATTGTGATGGCGTCGGCTTTGTACCCTCGCTTGACTTTGCCGCCATTGCTGCGATGCGTGCGCTGGAAGAAGAAGGCATTAAGGAGCGTGCGCGTGAATTGTCGCTGGCGGTGCCGCACGATGTCGGGCTGTATATTCTGAATCACAAGCGCGAGATGATGAACGCGATTGAACGGCGCTACGGCTTCAAGGTGCATATCCGCTTTGACGACAGCCTGTCGAAATCCACCCATGTGCTCGATGTGATGCAAAAGGCATCGCCTGATGATCGCGAGGCGGATGACGCTGATGACGGCGAGGCAAAATCACCCGCGCGTTCCGATAATGACAACGGTCAAGACGGCGATGCGGACGAGAATAGCGATAATCGCCGTGGCCGTCGTCGTGGCCGTCGCGGGGGACGCTCCCGCACTGCCGATCGTGCTGCCGATACGCAAGAACAACCCGAAACCGCAACCGGCGATGAGGGCGATGCGAATACAGACGAGAATAGCGATAATAACGATACTCGCCGCCGCAACAGCCGTGGCCGTCGCGGAGGGCGCAATCGCACCCGCAACCGCGCCGAGCAAAAATCCGGCGCTGATGATACCGACGGCGGATCGCCTGCTGCGCATACTAACGATGCGCCCGTCGCCGCCGCACCTGCGCCCGAATCCAAACCGGTGCGTGCTGCTGCCGCCGCTGCCGCATCGAATGATCGGGGTGATGGTACGCCGCCGCCCGCGCGTGAGTACGAGGTTGTCAATCCGGCGCCGGAACAAAAAAAACGCGGCTGGTGGAACCGGCTGATCGAATCGTAAGAGATCTGCAATCTGCCTGATACAGCCCCCGCTACGGCGGGGGTTTGTTCTTGGTTTGTTTCACGTGAAACAAATTATAGAAAACACCCGCGCGAGCGCCCTGACCGGTTGTTTCAAATTTTACCTATTCTATACGCGCTTTTAATTTTTCATAATTAAAATAAAATTTTAACCTTTAAAAGATTTTAGATTGTTTGGTTAGA
>CAYSGL010000157.1:0-4266 GCA_964430725.1 uncultured Pseudobdellovibrionaceae bacterium | reverse complement strand
GAACGGCTTTTTTTCGCTATCCTTTTCCGAGAAGCGGCGATCTGCGCCGAATTTCTTTCCGCTGCGTCCTTCGGAACGCTCACCGTAGGATTTGCGCTCGAAACGACCGCCATCGGATGATTTTGCCCCAAAGGGTTTTTTGCCGAACGGTTTTTTCCTGCCGCCGCTCTTGCCTTTGAACTGGCGCTCAGCCGAACTTTCATCGGGCGGTGCCGCATTGGGATCGAGCAGGCGGGCCACATCGCGCCACAAATGTTTATCCGACGGCACCACCATCGCCAGCGCCGCGCCTTTTGCACCGGCGCGGGCCGTACGGCCAATGCGGTGGATATAGTCTTCGGCCACTTGCGGCATGTCATAGTTGATCACATGTTCCACGTGCGGTACATCAAGGCCGCGCGCGGCCACATCGGTTGCCACCAGAACGCGGAAAATTTGCTTGCGGAAATTGGCAATCGCGCGGTCGCGTTGCCCCTGACGCAAACCACCATGCAGGGCCGTTGCCTCATGGCCGCTTTTGGTCAGGCGGTCGGCCATTTTATCTGCCCCGTGTTTGGTTTTGACGAACACAATGACTGTACCGTCGCGCGATTCAAGCTGGGAAAGCAATTCGGTATATTTATTATCGTTGCTGACCTCGACCATTTTATGGTCGATATTTTCATGGGCACGCGATTGCTCACCAACACTCACGCGCTCAGGATTTTTCAAATAGCTTTGCGAAAAGCGGACGATGGACGGCGGGAAGGTCGCCGAAAACATTAATGTCTGGCGGTTCTGGTTCATTTTTGAAAGCACTTCGTCGATCTGTACCGAAAAGCCCATATCGAGCATGCGGTCCGCTTCATCGAGGACCAGTAATGAAAAGTTAGACAACAGTTTCGGATTCTGGCGCAAATGGTCGTTGATACGGCCCGGCGTTCCCACGATCAGGCGCGGATTCATGCGCAGTTGCGAGAATTGTTTGCCCATCGACTCGCCGCCGATCAGCTGAGCTGTGTACATGAAGCTGTCGCGGCCTTTTTTGGATTTGCCGATCATCGTACGGGCAACATCCAAAACCTGCGTCGCCAGTTCGCGGGTCGGGGTCATCACGAGAGCATGCTTTGTCGGATCTTCGATCAGCGCGGCAATCATCGGGATACAGAAGGCGCCCGTTTTGCCCGTCCCCGTCTGGGCGGAACCCAGCACATCGCGTCCGGCACGGGCCGCAGGGATGGCCTGTGCCTGAATCGGTGTCGGCGTGTCATAGCCCATCGCCTCCAGTGTCTCCATCAGAGCGGCAGGCAGGTTAAAGTGAGTGAAACTGTCGTTCATTAGTATAGTCCTTATCAAAGTCATATCACGCCACCCCGCACGATGCGGGGTATTTAAAAGCGTTTTGTACATCGGGGTCGATCCGATCAAAACGCTTTGCCTGCTTAGATAAGGAGGAAAGGAATGTTCGTATCCGTGGACGCCGCCCTTATTATTCTTTGTTACTTTAGGGGCGCCCCAAAACCAAAATGTCCGTCCTTATGCCTGTTTTGTGTGGCCGGTGTCAATAAAATACTGGACAGATCGCGCATAGCTGTGGTTCCATGAATGCATGATGACCTGTATGCAACCAGTCCTAGCGGCCTATAACCCGTCCGAAACGATTTCGTTCGGCGGCAAAACTGCTTGGAAAATGGCTGATTAGACAGGTTTTCACCCCGTATCAGCCCCCGATCAAAGGCTGATACAGATTTTCTCCCCTTTTTTGAATCTCTTTTTCAGCCTTCGGATAGAACAGAAGGAGAAAAGTGATGATTAGAATTGAAACACCCCGCCTGATCCTTAGAACGCCGCAAATGAGCGATGCGGAGGAAATCAATGCCGCCATGCAACCTGTTTGGCCTGAACTTCAGAAATGGATGAGCTGGTCGATAGATGGGGAGAACACGATAGAAGCGACCCGGCGATTTGTCGCATCCGTTTCCGAAAAAGACCAACATCTTATTGGATTTTGTAAGAAAACCGAAAAATTTGTGATTTCCACTGGCCTGCATTGGCGCAATCGTGGCAACCACGTATGTCCGCATACAGGGTATTGGGTTGCCCAGGATTTTTTAGGCAAAGGCTATGCTACGGAATCAACCAATGCAGTTATTCGGTATGCTTTCGCGCAACTGGCCGAAGCCGTTTACATTGATTACTTTGAAGGTAATGACAAAAGCCGCCGCGTAATTGAAAAACTCGGCTTCACGCCACATGAAATTAAAATCGATGCGATCAAACGCGCTTCCGATAGAAAACTAATGAACGAACATTGGTATGTGATGCGCGATCCATCTGTTCTCCCGCCCTTAGATGTAAAATGGAGGCACGAGCCATGATGCGTAATGTCCGATTGTTGGAACTGCATAGCATCTTTTGGAGCGTGTTGTTCATCATTCCGGTGCTGATTCCGTTTTACCGGGATCATATCGGCCTGTCCTTCCAGGATTTTTTGATCGGTGAAGCCGTGTTTGCGGGTGTTGTCGTCGCGTTGGAGGTGCCGAGCGGATGGCTATCCGATGTGTGGAAACGCAAATATGTGCTGGCGCTCGGCTCGGTCTTCTGGTTCCTCGGCTTCGGGTATTTGTATTTTTGTGAAACCCTGCTCGATACCATCGTTGCACAAGCCGTAATCGGTATTGCTGTTAGCCTGTTTTCGGGGACAAGCTCGGCGTTGCTGTATGACACACTGCTGGCCGAAGGCCGTACGGAGGAATATAGCCGTCTTGAAGGGCGGCGCTTCGGCTTTGGGCACTATAGTTGTGCTTTCGGTGCGGTGATGGGCGGATTCATGTATGCCGTTGATCCTACCCTGCCTCTATTGGCAACCATCGCAAGCGCCATTCCTGCCACGATCTGCTGTCTTTTGATGACAGAGCCGCCGCGTCATAAAAGCGCGATTCAAGGCCATCCGATCAAAGACATGGCAATCACCATGCGCTATGCCCTCCACGGTCACAAGGAAGTGGCGTTTATCATCATTTTTGCAGGGTTATTATTCACCGGTACGAAACTGATCATGTGGTCGCAGCAGCCCTATTATATGGCGCTGGAAATTCCCGAATATTATTACGGGTTGCTCATGGCGGTGGGATTTACGCTCTCGGCTGTCGCGTCGACGCTCGCGCATAAATTAGATGGAAAAATCAGCAACCTGCGAACACTGTCCTTTGCTTTGATCACAGGCATGGTCGTGTGCCTTGGCGCCGGTAGTATAATCGGGCTTCACGGAGTTGCGTTACTGATGATCGGCGGTTCGTTCCTGTTCGGCCTGTCCATGCCGCGTGTCAGTGATGCGATCAATCAGCGTGTGGATTCATCGCGCCGTGCGACGATTCTCTCGACCACAAACTTGCTGCGGGAATTGTTCTTTATCCCTGTCAGCATTGTTGTGGGCATCGCTGTTACAGCAAGCGGTGTTGGTCACGGCCTGTTCACCATTGCCGGATGGTTATCGCTCGCAGGGCTGTTCATTGCGCTGTGGGCATGGCAGAGAACGAAGACTAGCTCTTTAGCTCAATCATAACCGGTACGTGGTCGGAGGGTTTGGTGAAGTCGCGCGCCTCGATCAGGATTTCGTGACGTTTCAAACGCGGCTTTAACGGCTCGGTCACCCAGATGTGATCGAGCCTACGCCCGCGATTGGATTTTTTCCAATCCTTGTTGCGGTAGCTCCACCATGTATAGCACTTTTCTTCGGGCGGGACGAAATGGCGGATCGCGTCCGTCCAGCCCAATGATTGCTGCATTTTATTCAGGCGGGTAATTTCCGGTTCGGTGTGGGAGACAACGTTTTTCAGTTGCTTCGATGACCAGACATCATGTTCCAGCGGCGCGATGTTGAAATCACCCAGCGCGACCATAGGGTCGGTTGCCTTAAAATTCTTTTTGAACCAGCCCGTCATCTCCTCGACGAAATCGAGCTTGTGTTTATATTTTTCGTTGATGACGGGATCGGGCTCGTCCCCGCCCGCCGGAATGTAAAGATTGTGCAGCAATACGTCGCCGACATTCACCGCGATATGGCGGCAATCTTCCTTCCCGCACCGATGATGGATATCGAATGCGTCGAACGGTTTTTTCGAGAGCACCGCCACGCCGTTATAGGATTTCATACCGTGAATATGGATGTGTTTATAACCTGCCGCCTCGAACGCTTCACGCGGAAAAAATTCATCCGGTGTCTTGGTTTCCTGTAAACACACCACATCGGGTTTTAACCGCGCCATCACGTCAAGCACAATTGGC
>CAYSGL010000156.1:0-4290 GCA_964430725.1 uncultured Pseudobdellovibrionaceae bacterium | reverse complement strand
GCCCCTTTCGACAAAACCGAGCGCCGCCATCAGGTCCCGGCGCATGCGGGCGACCATGGCGCAGGCTTCCAGCAGGTCCTGCTCCGTCTCCGGCGTGAGCGGCAGGGTGCCGATATTGGCGGCCCTGGCGAGTTGGTTGAGGTTGTTGGCGATGCGGCTCTTGCCAAGGGCGGCGAGCACACGGGCCAGCGCCTCCTGGTCCTTCACCGGGCTTCTCGGTTTGCGCGTCTGCGGTCGGGGCGCCCTGACGCCTGCCTCCAGCACGAGGTTCCGCAGATAGGCACCGAGCGACAGTGCCCCGGCGCGCTGCATCAGCAGGCGCTTCTCGTCTTCGGTCAGCCGGATCGAAAAGGGTGTGGTCTTCGGCCTGGCCCTGTCCGGGCCAGCCATAGGTGTCTTCGTGGACATGTCGGCACCTCGCTCAAGGTGCCGGAGGAGGCGTCGGCGGACCGGGCCGCTTTGCCAGCGACGTATCCTTCAAAAGCGCTTCCCACTCGGCGAGTTCAGTGAACAATTGGTTTGACGTCTCGCCGAGCACGTCCACCATGCTTCGCTACGGCGGAGCTTCGCATGGCAAGCCACCTTGCCAAAAAATGAAAAAATCTCCAAAACCGCGAAAATATCGCCCAAGCCGTCACAGATTTCTTTCGCAAAGCGGCAAATCATGTACACTTACCCCTGTATGTATTCCGCTTCGGCTCGGTCCCGGCTGTATTTTTTATAAAATTTTATATTTTCTTAACGGCGCGGGCGTAGCATGGAAGATGGAGCAAAGCGCCTGCCATGCGGGGCTTGGGACCAGTCTTAAAGGGGATTTGGATGACAAATCGTATCACACCTCACAAAACCGCGCACCTGCGTGAATCGGGCAATGTCTTCTTTGCACTGTTTGGGGCGATTGGGCTTGTGGGCGTGCTGGGTGCGGCGTCGATGACGATTTTGAAAGGGCCTGTCGCGGGCATGCAAAAGGTCACCAAATACACGGTGGCGGAAAACGCGATGATCGCGGCGGGGCGCTTGTCGATCGTCGCGGCGAACGCGGATTGCGACGATGACGCGGTGAACGAACCGCTGGAATGGGCGGATGCGAATGGCGCGCCGGCGCCCTCGGGCGGGGGGCTGATCCCCTCGGCCATCGGTGCGGCGAAACAGGACCCATGGGGCAATACGTACGGCTATTGCGTGTGGGACCACGGCGCGGAGATCAACCATGCGGGATGCGGCGGCGCGTCGCAGAACCGGCTGGCCGGGGACGCGAGCATCGCCGATGACGCGGGTGGAATTGTCATCGCGCTGATTTCCTCGGGGCCGGACCGGGTGTTCCAGACCAGCTGCGGCGATCATCCGGATTATGTGACCAAACCATCGGGCAGCGACGATATCGTCCTGACCTATACCTATGGCGAGGCGAGCGATCTGGCCGGTGGCTTATGGCAGGCCAAGGGCAACGAGACAGCGGAAATCGCGCGCGACCTTGAGGTGTACAGCGCCGCCGATCCGAACGTTCAGATCTTCGGGCTGGATTCCGCCTCCGACCCGAGCAAGCCGTCGATCAAGGTGGATTTTATCCAGAAACTCTCCGCCGGTGCGCCGGGCGTGACCTTCCTGTCCGACCTGCTGGTTGATGGGGGAAAGGTCGGGATTGGGACGAATGCGCCTCTCGACATACTCGATATATACAAAGCTGGTACGGGTACGGGTGGTTTGCGTGTCTCGTCGGATGCAGGCACGCGCATATCGCTTACCGCCAATCGCGGAGTTGGAGCACTAAATCCACTGACTCAGGCAGGAGATGCCCTCCTCTATTTTTCGGAAAGCTCTCAAAATACCGGGGGGCTTGTAATTGGACCTTGGTCCGGCAGTGCTGCAGGTATGCGGATTACATCAGCCGGCAACGTCGGCATCGGGACAGCGACGCCCTCCGACACGCTCGACGTGAACGGCACGATTATCAGCCGAGGCCAGCGCGCGCTGGCGATGCTGGGTGATGTCGATACGGCCAAATGGCTTATGCATTTGGGATCATATGACCTGACATTCTACAGTGATCACGGCAACGCGACCAAGCTGACCTCGGTCGCGGACCAGACTATCTATGGCCGCACCTTCCGCCCCAAGGTCAAAATGACCGAAACCGGCGATCTGGAAGTGTCCGGCAAGGCGGGGATTGGAACGGAAGCACCGGCGCGCCAGCTTCACGTCGTTTCAAGCGACACGGCAGGAACGGCGTTGCTGGAATCGACGGGCAGTTTCTCTGCCTTGCGCTTCAAGGCGAACAGCACCGGCGCAAGCAAAGACCTGTTGATGCATTATGGCGGCAACACAGCCGCGCAGCAGAACCAGCTGCGCTTTGGGCGTTATGGTTACGATGGCGGCGGATGGGAAGCCAGCCCGGTGGTCTTCGATCTGGATGCGCCGGGCAATAGCCTGCTCGTGCGCGAAGACGGCTGGATTGTGATGGGGAGTGCCGCAGACAGTCATGGGGTGCATATCAATGACAGTTCGACCAAATTGTATCAGGTGCTGGCGACCAACAATAATGCCTCCGGTAATGCCGGGTTTATGGCAAGGCATGGTGCCAATGCCGGTTTCGTCCATGATCAGAGGAGTGACGGTGTAGGTAGTTTGATAAACTATGCGGGTACCATTCTATATAATACGAGGGGAACGGGAGCTCACATTTTCCGTACAACGGATTCCAATACTAGCCGTTTTACCATACAAAATGATGGATTATTGAACGCGCACAGCAACCGGATCATCAACCTTGCGACCCCGACGGCGGCGAGTGATGCGGCGACCAAAGCCTATGTCGACACGACGGCGGCGGATGCAGCGGCGGCGGCGGCCGATAATCTCGGCAACCATACCGCCACCCAAAACCTGAATATGGGCAGCAACAGGATCGTCAGCCTCGCGGGGCCGACGGCGGGTACCGATGCCGCCACCAAAGCCTATGTTGATTTAACGGCGGCCAGCGCCGCATCCGCCGCCGCCGACAACCTCGGCAACCACACCGCGACGCAAAACCTCAACATCGGTGGTTATAATATTGTCGGGTCAAATGGGTTGCTTCTTCAGACGAATGTCGCCAGCGGCGTTCTGGACGATGGGACGAGCGATGCCCCCTATAGCCGTGTTCACGCGCATTCTTTCCATACGCAAGGCACTGGTATGGGGCAGATGTATATCGAAGGCTATGCCATTGATGCCAACATGCCCATCCGGATCGGCAAGGGGCTGGCAGGCGGCCAGTCGGCACAGGATGTGGAAATTGGAGATAATACGGAATTATATGTCAATACGTCGGCCAATTCGGTCGGGATTGGTACGTGGTCGCCTTCCGCCAAATTGCATGTTGCGGGAACGGGGAAATTCACCGGCGCGGTGGATATGACATCGCAGAAAATTACGAGCCTCGCCAACCCCACCGCCGCGCAGGACGCCGCCACCAAAGCGTATGTCGACACGACGGCGGCCAGCGCCGCATCCGCCGCCGCCGACAACCTCGGCAACCATACCGCGACGCAAACGCTCAATATGGTCAGCTATGCCATTACCTCGTCTGCCGGTGTTATTCGCGATGGAAACGGTGGATGGGTGCGCACCTACGGCAACACCGGTTGGTACAACGGCACGCATCAGGGTGGCTGGTACATGACCGATACGGATTGGATTCGGGCCTATAACAACAAGAACATTATCACCGGCGGCGTTATGCGCGCCGATGGCGGGTTCCAGGTCAATGGATTCCAGACGATCACTGCCAATGGATCGGAGCTACGGCTCCGCCATACGGGTGCGGTGGGCTGGACATCCATCCGGATGGACGGGGCGGATTCCACCAAGACCCTGCGCCTGCATTATGGCGGATCGTCGGACAACAGGCTGCGCTTTGGACGGTATGCCGATAATTTCTCTAGTACGTGGGAAGCCAATCCCGTCATGTTCGATCTGGATGCGCCGGATGGAACGCTTGTGGTGGAAGAATCCGGTAATGTGAAAATAGGCGGCCAATTGAATGTCAGCTCCAACAAGATCATCAACCTCGCCACCCCGACGGCCAATAATGATGCCGCAACCAAGGCGTATGTGGATAGCGCCGTCGGCGCCGGAGGCGGGGATGCGGACACGCTCTCGGGCATGAGCGCGACCAGCGCGGCGACGGCCAACACCATCATGGCCCGCAACGGCAATGCCGATACCTGGGTGCGCTATCTGCACAGCCAGTATGTGAACATGTCTCATTCAGCCGCGACGCGGAACGCGGATACGGTGTTTTACAGCTCA
>CAYSGL010000155.1:0-4301 GCA_964430725.1 uncultured Pseudobdellovibrionaceae bacterium | reverse complement strand
CCAGATTTGCCGCGCTTTCCGTGGCCGCCCCCGAGAGGGGGTAGGGGGTCAAATCCCCACAGCCCCGCACGGAAAAGACCGCCTGGGTGGTCAGACTTTTTCATGCACGAAATGGAAAACAGAAAGTATAAAAAAGACCATTATATATCAATGGCTTATAAACCATCCAGCAAAGGAAAAGCCTCTGATTTCCCTTTTTCTTCGCAGCTAATAACCCTCTGAAAAGAAACAGGTTTTCTCAATGGCTGGACGTAGACCCAAAGACAACGTGGTAAAAATGGTAACCGGCACTCGCGGAGCCGATAAACAGCCGCCAAAAATTCCGGCCGAAGCGCCGCCCTGCCCGTCCTACTTCGATGCGAAAACCAAAAAGGTCTGGAACGAGGTGGTCAATGATCTGGAACGCGTTGGCCGTCTGACGCGCTGCGACTCGGGCACGATCGAGGCTTATGTCCTGACACTCGCTCGCGTCCGAAAAATGCAAGCAGAAGTCCAAAAGCACGGTGAGATTTACGAAGCTCGAACGAAAGACGGCATGCGTTTTTACAAAAATCCGGCCATGGATGTTTTGAACCAGTCGTTAACGCAGCTTCGAAATTACGCAGTAGAGATGGGATGCACACCCGCCTCGCGCGGCAAGGTCACGCAGCTCGGCTTGCCTGGTCTCGACGGCAACGAGTTCAACGGTTTCTAATATGCCAGCACAATATCCCGATGTTGTTCGGGCCGAAAATTACGCGCGCAATGTTCTGAATGGCAGCATTATCGCTTGCCGCTGGACACGCCTTGCTTGCCAGCGACACTTTGACGACAAAGAGAGATCTAAGAAGAAAGGCTGGTTATTTCGCTTTGACCGTGAGAAAGCGCAGCGTGCCTGCCGTTTCATCCAGTTGCTCGGCCATGTCAAAGGCGAATGGGCAGGGACAAAGCTGATCCTCAGTGACTGGCAGTGCTTTATCGTGTCGATGCTGTACGGGTGGGTGTTCAAGGATTCCGGCCTGCGCCGTTTCATCAAAGCCGATATCATGGTCCCGCGTAAGAACGGCAAGTCCACGTTTGTTGCTCCGATCGGCCTGTACATGCTTGTCGCTGACGACGAGGCAGGCGCAGAGATCTACGCTGGTGCGACCTCGGAATATCAAGCGTACGAGGTTTTCCGGCCAGCACAACAAATGGCTGCGCGCGGGGATTTCGCCCGGCACTTCAATGTCGAAGTCAACAAGCGTAATATTAACCAGCTGAAAAGCGGCTCGCGCTTTGAGCCTTTGATAGGGCGGCCAGGAGATGGTGCATCACCCAGCTGCGCTATCCATGACGAGTATCACGAACACCCCGACGATTCGCAAGTTGATACCATGCGTACCGGCATGGGGGCGCGCAAGCAACCGCTGCAGATTATCATTACGACGGCGGGCAGCAATCTTGAAGGCCCCTGTTACGCGGAGTTTCAGGATGCCAAAAAGGTTCTCGAAGGCACGATCGTCAATGACCGGCTATTCGCCATCATTTACACGGTCGATGACGGCGATGATTGGACCAGCGAAGAGGCGCTGATCAAGGCCAACCCGAATTACGATGTATCGGTCAGCGCCGATTTCCTCAAGCAGCAGCAGGCTGAAGCGAAACACACACCGCGCAAGCGTACCACCTTCCTGACCAAGCATCTGAATATCTGGGTCGGAGCGATGAAGGCCTATTTCAGCCTCGACAAGTGGAAGCTGTGCTTAAAGCCCGATCTTCGTATCGAGGATTTCTACGGCAAGGAATGCTTTATCGCTCTCGACCTTGCCACCAAG
Organism: uncultured Pseudobdellovibrionaceae bacterium; assembly: GCA_964430725.1. Taxonomy (GTDB): domain Bacteria; phylum Pseudomonadota; class Alphaproteobacteria; order Micavibrionales; family Micavibrionaceae; genus CAYSGL01. The sequence continues at coordinate 2,505 of CAYSGL010000155.1, read as the reverse complement.
ATTGATCTGGTCGCAAAGGCTTATATTTTTCCGCTGGCCGACGGCCGTTATGCCGCCTTCCTGCGCTATTATCTTCCGCGCGCAACCGTCATGGAAGCAGGTAAAGATCATTACCGCGCATGGGAATTAGAAAACAGTCTGACCGTCACCGACGGTGAGGTCGTCGATTTCGATCGCATCCGCGATGATCTAAAAGACGATTGCGCCAGTTTCGATGTCCAGCACATTGCCTACGATCCGTGGCAGGCAACGCAACTGGCGCAAGAACTGATGAAAGAAGGTGCGCCGGTCCTCGAATACCGCAATACGGTCGCCAATATGTCCGAGCCGATGAAAATGCTCGATGCACTCATGCGCAGCGTAAGCATAGAGCATGAAGACTGCCCGATCACTCAATGGTGCATCGGCAACGTCATCGCAAAGGAAGATGCTAAAGCCAACGTGTTTCCCCGAAAGGAACGTGAAGCGAACAAGATCGACGGTGCCGTTGCTCTCATCATGTGCCTTGGCGCTACCCTGTTCGGGCCGTCTGCATCGAACGATTCCGTCTACAACACCCAAGACATCGTCATCGGGTGACTGTCAACACCAACATTGGCGCTCACATGCTGAATTTTTTCAAAAAGAAAATCGCCGAGGAACCGCAAGCCTCGCTCGAAAACCGCCGCGCCCCGCTTTCCGGTGGCGACGAGCTTCTTTTCGATATGCTCGGCATGAATCGTGCGGCCGGCGTGACCGTCACGCACTCAACAGCCATGCGCTGCACGGCTTTTCTTGCCTGCGTGTCATTGATCGCCAAAACAATTGCGACTCTACCGATCGAGCTTTACGAACTGACACAGGAAGGCCGTAATTTTATCACAGACCATGAATTGCTGCCGCTGTTGCAGGAAAGCCCGAACGAGATGATGAGCGCCTTCATCTGGAAAGAGATGATCGGCTCACATGCTGTCGGGACGGGCCGTCACCTAAGCGTTATCGAACGCAACCGCGCAGGCAAGGTGCTGGGATTTATTCCGGTTTTGCCCGATCGCATCACGCCATTCCGGTATGAAGGCAAGCTATACTTCAAGGTCGTACTGGAAGGTGAAAAAGATTATGAGGTATTCAGCGACGAGGATGTTATCTATGTCCCTGGCCTTGGCTATGATGGCCTGACGGGTTACAATCCCGTCACTCTGATGCGTCAATCCATTGGACTGTCTCTTGCCACCGAGTCGCATGGCAGCAAACTGTTCGAGAATGGAACAAATCTAGCCCTTGCTTTAGAAACAGATCAGAAGATCGATCCGGACAGGCAAAGAGAGATACTGAAGTTATTTAATGAAAACTTCAGAGGTGTTGATAAAGCCAATAAAACAGCTTTACTGGTGGATGGTCTTAAAGCCAAGCCGCTTACTATGACGGCAGAGGACGCACAGTTCCTTGAAACACGCAAATTTCAAGTGACAGACATTGCGCGGGCGTTCGGCGTTCCGCCTCACATGATCGGCGATCTGGAAAAGTCCACTTTCTCGAACATCGAACATCAGAACATCAATTTCGTGAGCTATACGCTGAACCCGTGGCTGGAGCGTATCCAGTGCGAGCTGAAGCGCAAGCTCTTTCCAAACCAGCCGTATAAAATCGAGTTCAATGTCGATCACCTGCTGCGCGGCGACTTCCAGACGCGCATGGAGGGATTGAGCAAGGCCCTGAACTGCGGCCTCATTACCGTCAACGAAGGGCGAGAGCAAGAGGGTTACAACCCCGTCAAGGGCGGCAACGAGCTGCGGGTGCCCGTCAATACACAGCCCATCCAGCAAACATCATAATCGAAAAGGAATCTTTCATGTCCCTTCACGCACAAAAAATTCTTGCCAAATTGCATGCGAAGCCCTCGGCTAAAGCCGTTGCGCCATGGTTTCACATCGAACCGACCGCTCGCGTGAAAGCCGAAGACGGTGAAGAAAAATCGCAAACCGTCATTTATCTTTACGATGTGATCGATCCGTTCTGGGGCGTCAATGCGCAGGAATTTGTCGAAGCGCTTGAAGACATCGACTCCGACACGATCCTGCTCCGCATCAATTCGCCAGGCGGTTTCGTTTGGGACGGGATGGCAATCTATAACGGGTTGCTGCGCCATAAAGCCAAGATCGTCGCGGAAATTGACGGCATCGCGGCTTCCATGGCCAGCGTCATCGCTCTGGCTGCGGATGAAGTCCGCATGGCCGACAATGCCCGATACATGATCCACAATCCATGGGGATTTGCGGTTGGCGATGCTACCGAATTCCGCAAGGTTGCCGAGGTGCTTGAGGGGGACACGCGTAACATCGCTAAAATCTACGAAGCCAAAACCGGCCTTCCCGAAGACGAGATCAAGGCCATGATGGATGCGGAAACGTGGTTCGACGCGGCTGCCGCCAAGGAAAAGGGCTTTGTTGACAATGTCATTGACGCGCTGCCTGCCAGCAAAGTAAAGGCTCGGGCCTTTGATTTGACCAGCTTCAAAAACGCGCC